>JAHEZE010000073.1 GCA_023251235.1 Sphingobacteriales bacterium
TTTATGATCCGGATTTTTATAAAAAATTTATCAAAGGCAAACTGCTTTACTTTGTTTCTGTTGACAGCCTTTCTGCATTTCTTTCGGAGTACCTGTTTGATAAAAGAGGAGTGACTGAGCAAGTACTGAATCTTAGTTGCAAAGAGAAACAAAATATGAAGTCTGCTTTGATTGAAAATGCAAAAGAAGAAAATAAATATTACCGCTATAATTTTAACTACGACAACTGTACCACCCGGCTCCGTGATATACTGGAACATGCATCAGGGAAACTTCTGCAAACCAAAAATATTTTGCCTCATACTAAAACAACTTTCAGGCATCTGATTCATGATTACCTCAACAGAGGCGGAGAGCAATGGAGCAAGCTAGGCATTGATATTTTATTGGGTAGTCCATTGGATAAAAATATCAGCAACCGGGAAGCCATGTTTTTACCTGACTATCTGATGATGGCATTTGACAGCAGTACCATCAATCATGATCCGCTTGTTTCACAAAAAAATATTCTATTAAACTCTGATGCCGGAAAAAAATCAAAGCCAATTTTTACGCCACTGCTCGTATTCACTGTTCTGTTCCTATTGATAGCATTTCTAAGTTTCTTTCTATCAAATTCATCCGGAATCTTTTTTCAAATATTTGATTTCGTTTTCTTTCTGCTGCTTGGATTGTTGGGAGTGCTTCTGGTTTTTATGTGGTTTGGAACGGATCACGCCATGTGTAAAAATAATTTCAATCTTTTATGGGCATTGCCAATTCATTTACCGGTTGCCCTTTTATTGTTCAGTAAAAAAGAATGGCTCAAAAATTATTTTTTATTTATCTTTTTCTACAGTCTTGCTTTAATGGCAGCATGGTTCCTTTTACCACAACAATTGAATCTTGCCCTGTTACCAATCGTAGGAATTATTTTAATAAGAAGTTTTTTCAGAAGCAAATAATAATGAACAAAGAAATTTTATACCAGGATAAAAAAATCTTTTACCAGACTTTTGGTAGCGGAAAGCCGGTAATGCTTGTTCATGGTTTCGGGGAAGATGGAAGAGTTTGGAAAAATCAGATAGCTTATCTAAAAGAAAAAAAATTTCTGATAGTACCTGATCTGCCTGGTAGTGGACAGTCAGCAGCAATTGCAGATATGAGTATGGAAGGTTTAGCAGAAGTTCTTCATTCCATCATTCATAAAGAAGACATCAATACCTGTACAATGATCGGACACAGTATGGGCGGTTATATAACCCTGGCCATTGCTGAGAAATACTGGAATCATCTTCATGCTTTCGGTCTTTTTCATTCCAGTGGCTTTGCTGATAGTGAAGAAAAAAAAATGGCCCGTAAAAAAGGAATTGAATTTATTGAACAACATGGTACTTTCGAATTTCTGAAAACAAGTACACCCAATCTTTTTTCAGAAATCTTTAAAACGGATTCACCGCAGTTTGTCAATGAATTTATTGATTCAATAAAATATCTTCCCGCCCAATCCCTTATTTCCTATTATAAAGCAATGATGGAGCGTCCGGATAGAACTGCTGTTCTTAAAAATTCAGGTTTAAGAATTCTATTTATTTTGGGTGAATTTGATAATGCAATTCCACTTCAGGATGGATTGAAGCAATGTCATATGCCAGAAATATCCCATATTCATATCCTGAAGAAATCCGGCCATATGGGTATGGTAGAAGAACCGCAAAAAGTCAATTTGATTTTAGAAGAATTTTTGAATGTGTAATCTTCCGGATAAATCCCCGATATAATTTTTTATCAGAGCAACTTATCCTATGCCTCATTCGTTTCACATTACAAGTCTTTCCCGGAAACGGTTTGTTAAAATGAATTTATTTACTGGTATATTTTTGTAATTTCATAATCCGGAATCCGGACACATGAGAACTAATTAATAGAAAACCTGGCAGCCCGGATTTTGGATTGTTATTTGCTTGTAATGTAAGATATACGGGTAGTTCATAGCATGAATAAAATATTTTCAATACTTCTTATCATGTTTATTGTTGCTTTCCCTGCATATGCAAGGCATATTGCTGGTGGCGAAATTTTTTATGAGTACCTGGGGCCGGGCGCTGCGGGTACCAGTGTGTACAAAATAACCTTACGCTTATTCAGAGATTGCCAGTCAACCGGGGCCCAACTTGACCCGACAGCAAATATCGGAATCTATGATAAATTAAATAATGCAGCGGTGGGCGGTTCACCATTTAGTGTAAGCCTTGATCATATAGAGGTAATTCAAAAAAGCGGAACTATATCCTGTATCATCAATGCTCCAATTGTTTGTTACCAGGTTGGATTTTATTTTATAAATGTAACACTTCCCGATAATGAGTGGGGGTATTGGATTTCATATCAACGCTGCTGCCGGGTAGATAATATAACTAATCTTGCTGTTCCAGTAGGTACAGGAGCAACTTATCTCGGCAGTATTGCCGGTTCAAAAGATATTGGCAGCGGACATAATTCAAGTCCGCAATTTTTTGTAAGAGACACGGCGTTGGTTTGCCAGAATCGCAATTTTACACTTGACTTTGGCGCTACTGACCCTGATGGTGATTTACTTACCTACCAATTTTGTGAAGCATATGATGGTGGAAGTACCGGTAGCCCGGTTGTTGTTAATCCACCTCCACCTCCTTATACAGATGTTCCTTATGGCAGTAGCTATAGTGCTTCTTCTCCCCTGGGAAGTGGTGTAACAATTAATCCGGCAAACGGGATTATCTCTGGTCTTGCTCCTTCAGCAGGATCGTATGTTATCGCAGTTTGTGTGAATGAATGGAGAAATGGTCATATCATAAATACACATCGAAAAGACTTTATCCTCAAAGTTGGTGATTGTGATTTTGTAGCAGCTCGTCTTCCTATTTCTGCAACATACTGTGATGATTTCAATACATTTTTTGAAAATCTTACGCCTTCATCTCTTATTTATTCATGGCACTGGGATTTTGGAGTAAAGGGTATTACTTCTGATACATCAAATCTTGCTACACCAACTTATATATATCCGGATTCAGGAATTTATTTGGTTAAGTTAGTGGTAAACCCCGGTGATCCGTGTACAGATTCATCTACAATGCGGTTAGGAGTATTTCCCGGGTTCTTTCCCAATTTTGTTTCTACCGGAATTTGTATAAATAAACCTACGCAGTTTACCGACGCCACTACAACAGTTTATGGAATTGTAAACGCATGGCGATGGGATTTTGGAGAACCAACAGTCTCTGATGATAGTTCTCGCTTACAAAATCCTGTCTACACTTATCCAACCACCGGTATAAAAACTGTTCAATTGATTGTTCAGAGCAGTAAAGGCTGTATTGATACGTTGAATAAAGATGTTACCATCATTGACAAACCTCTAATTACCTTACCCTTTCGGGATACGCTGATCTGCAATCTTGATACATTAATGATTCCTGCATCCGGAACCGGCGTTTTTTCCTGGACACCTAACTATAATATTCTTTTTGCCAACACGCCAAATCCAGCGGTATATCCAAAATTAACTACCTGGTATAAAGTTGATCTGGATGATAATGGTTGTAAAAACAAAGATTCTGTCAGAGTCAGGGTAATAAATAATGTTTCACTATCAGTAAGGTCTGATACAAGTTTCTGTAAAGGAGACGGAGTACAACTAAATGCAGTTACAGATGGTCTTCAATTTTCATGGACACCTGATATTAGACTTAGTAGTTCAGTCATCATTAATCCAATAGCCAATCCACCTGTTACCACTACCTATCAACTTAAATCAAGTGTCGGAAAATGTTTTGCTACTGATAATGTTACAGTCTTTGTAATACCATACCCATTTGTAAATTCCGGGCCTGATGTTACAATATGTTACAACACCCCGGTTCAGTTAAACGGAGTAGTTAATGCCAGTAGTTTTTACTGGAGACCCCAAGGCTCTCTTAATAATCCAAATATTCTGAGCCCGATAGCCCGACCGCCTTTTACAACAAAATATATTCTTACTGCTACGGATACTCTTGGTTGTCCTAAACCTGGTTATGATACAGTTTTAGTAACTGTTCTTCCAAAAATAAAGGCTTTTGCCGGCAGAGATACTGCAGTTGTGGCGGGCCAATCCCTGCAATTAAATGCAAGTAGTGGAGAAACATTTTTATGGTCACCTTCTTTAGGATTGAATCATATTAATATTTCTAATCCAATAACAATATTAAATGGTAACCCTGACAGTATCCGCTATAAAGTATTAATAAGTGATATAGGCGGATGTCTGGATTCTGCAACCCTGCTGGTAAAAGTTTTCAAAACTAATCCCCAGATTTTTGTTCCCACAGGATTTACCCCAAATGGAGATGGATTAAATGATGTACTAAAACCAATTGGTGTAGGTATTGATAGAATAGAATACTTCAGGGTGTATAACCGCTGGGGGCAATTGATCTTTAGCACCAGCATAAACGGAGCAGGCTGGGATGGAAAGATCAGTGGCAAAAATCAAACGACAGCAACTTTTGTCTGGCTTGTAAAAGCAGTTGATTTTACCGGAAAATCTGTTTTCAAGAAAGGAACAGCTACCCTGATAAGGTAATCCAAAGGAGCTTAATCAAATCTTATCTTTTATCTTCGTTGTCCATATTTGTTTCTTCAGAAAACCTATAGTAACTATGGTCAAAATTGTTTTTATTACGGGAGCATCATCGGGATTTGGTAAAGCCTGTGCAGAAAAATTTGCTTCACACGGATATGACTTGGTCCTGAACGGAAGAAGGGAAGAAAGACTTGGAGCACTAAAAGAAGATCTGGAAAAAAGATTTAATGTGGCGGTTATACTTTCAGTCTTTGATGTAAGAAATCGTGAAGAAGTTTTCTCTTCATTCGCTGATATACCATCTGACTGGCAACATATAGATGTACTGATAAATAATGCCGGCCTTGCTTTGGGCCGTGATTATTTTGATGAAGCCAGTCTTGAAGACTGGGATACTATGATTGATACCAATTTAAAAGGGCTTATTTATGTGACAAAAGCAGCCTTACCTTTATTAAAGAAAAGTCAGCAACCTCATATAATCAATATGGGTTCAGTTGCCGGCAAAGAAGTATATGAAAAAGGGAATGTTTACTGTGCCAGTAAAGCTGCTGTTGATACCTTATCGCACTCGATGCGTATTGATTTCCTGCGATTCAATATAAAAGTAACGGCCATTCATCCCGGTGCGGCAGAAACTGAGTTCTCAATCGTCAGGTTTAAAGGTGATGAAGCCGCTGCTAAAAAAATATATGATGGCCTGAAACCCCTGACTGCTGAAGATGTTGCCGACGTAGTTTATTACTGCACCACTTTACCATCCCATGTTTGTATTAATGATCTGGTATTAACATGCACACAACAGGCAGATGCTATTTATTTTAACAGAACCTGATTTGACAACAATTAAATATTGAAACAAGGATTTCAAAATCTTGCATGGTCTTTGCAAGTACATAAGAAAATTACTATTACATTTTCCCAATCCGCTTTTTGAAACCGACGTAATTCCACTTGGAATATATACCCTGTATTTAAGATACTGAATCAAAAGTTTAATACTCAGAATAATAGAGTATAATTTTATCATGTTATTCCAATACCTATTTAGAACCCTTATGAAAAATCCGCCCCTGGTTGCACTCTTCCTTATGTTGTTTGGTACAACAGCATTCACACAATCAAATGTGATTAAGGTTAAATCTTGTGAAGATGCATTAATCTCTCACCAGGTAGATAGTCTTAAAAATTTATTTTCTTCAGATGGTTTTGTTTTGATGAAAGAAGCTTCCATAACAATGGAAAGTGAATTTGAAATGCCGGTTATCGTTCCGTTAAACCAGGGAAGTCTATATCAATTTGTTTTTATCGGTGACTATACCAGCCGGTTATATGAAGTACGCATGTTTGACTGGAATGAAAAACAAGTGGTATTTCAACAAAAAAGATGGGGCGATGTGGATGGCAATATTATTTCTTACCCCTATCGGCCTCAGTTTTCAGAATTCCACATGATGAAACCTGTACAGGTAAACAAACAAAAGAAAAAGAATCTCTGTGGCTATGTAATGATGTTTAAGAAAGTGAAGTAAGAAAAGCTATTAGCTTTGAGCCACGAGCTTTATATCTTTACTTCTCCCGAAATCTCCCACGACTCACAACTCACGACCCTACTGCGCCAATGAAATTCTCAACTGCATTCCTGCTCTTGTGTTTGTTATGGGTGCACTGGTTGCAATCTTTGGAATATTTCTTGTCTGTTCAAAATAGAGTGAGACTCTGATCCTGCTATTAACAACATAATCGATTGTGGGATTTATGCGAATCACTTTCTGACCGGCTGTACCAAATGAGGTATTCTGATCCAGTTTACTATTGGCCGTTGCATCATCACGGATACTCATGTCCAGTTTAAAAGTAACATCATTATCCAGCTTCATCTTTCCGATTTTTTTTATCAATGGCATTCCTTTAACTCTCCAGTCAGCTCCTACGGTAAACTCTGTAGAACGGTTTTCCGCCAACTGGTAATCAACCAAACTCAAACTCAATTGTCTTGTTTTACGATATTCAACCCGCGTTGTAAGCTGGTTGGTAAATGTAAGATCCAATGAAAACAGAGGACTGAATTCTTCACTGATTGTTATATTAGGTACAAGGAAATATGGAGTATAATTTTTTGTAAGGGTATCAAAAAACGAAGGAAATCCATAACGCAAAGGATCCTGGAAAAATAATGCTGAATTAAAACTATTCATGCTTAAAGTACTGCGGTACCCGTGGCGGATAACAACATTAGTAAAAATTTTTTCAAGACCTTTTACCCGGCTTAATCCATTATAAGTAATAGTCCAGTTTGGTTTAGGCACAAGACCACTGAATGGATTTGACCGGATTTTTGGATTTGAATTTTTCACCAACTTAACACTCGATGGATCCTTTTTTGTGTAAGCTGAAATAAATGCCGGGATAATTATATCCTGAGCATAGCGGCCATACCCTTTATAATAACCATCTGCACCAGGTGTGGGATTAGAACCATTATATGGATTTAGTTTTCCCAGTTTTTCTGAAAGCAATAGCCTTTTGGCTTCAAACTGTTTGAAGGTTTCTGACACCAGATTCGGATCAAACTTTGAAAACAAAGTCTGATAAGAAATATAACTGATGCTGAAACTTCCCATCGTATATGGATTAAGACGGGTCAGATTGCCAATGGGTAATCCACTGGTGTCCTTAAATAATTCAGAATAATTTTTACTGAAAGTTTTATCAAGGTTGAGATCAATATTGAAATCCCTGATCGGGCTTACCTGTGCTGTTAAATTGATTCGTTGTTCATACCGTTGTTGTATCAAAGCATTAAAAATAGGATCATGAGTGAGCACTCCTTTATTCCCTTTGTCATTTATCCAGCTGGTATCCGGCTGATAGCCGAGTATGAAATCAAACCCAGGTTGCATACTTCTCCAGTTTTGTCCTATTATTCTTGAGCTATCAAGATAACCGGGTAAACTGGTTCCTCCTGTTTCAGTATATTGAACGCCTACTCTTTTAACTGATGTTACTAATTTAGCTATTGCTTTTACCGCATCACCTACTTCCGGCAGTTGATTTCGTTTTTGATCTCTTAATGCTTTCTTATTTTTCTTACGCAACAGCTTTTGTTGAATTCTTAATTGTTTTTTAGTAAGTGTATCTGATTTTAATTTCTTCCCCGCTGTTCTTGTATTATTATTTCCACCAGTGGCATTGGCCTGTGAGTTGGTTGGGGATGTTGAATAGACTGCTCTTAAGAATTTCCATTTGTTATAAAGCTGGTCAAAGTTCAATTCACTATTCAAACTCTTTGTCTGGCCGTTGGTGATAATATTTCCCTGGCTCCTTGCCAGTAAGGATGCCCCTATCCAATCGTATTCTGCTTTATAACTGGCACGCAAACCGGTCCAATCTAACAACGGGAATTTATTGGTTGGGAAATTATAGGTAAATGTGGCTTCCTGGTGATAACGGGTATTTCTTCCACCTTTAAAGAAATTTTTACGAACCGTATCTTTTTTATTGGAGTTATTTATTCTTCCAAAAGGTTCATCGATGCGTGAATTATTGGTAGCCGTAAAATCAAGA
This sequence comes from Sphingobacteriales bacterium, assembly GCA_023251235.1. Classification (GTDB taxonomy): domain Bacteria; phylum Bacteroidota; class Bacteroidia; order Chitinophagales; family Chitinophagaceae; genus VBAS01. The sequence continues at coordinate 8,153 of JAHEZE010000073.1, forward strand.
TTGATAGAACGGGTAAGATCCCACCGAACTATATAGTACCTGTCAATTGTAAAATACTTATCATAACTCTCAGGAATTTTATAAGGTCCTCCACCCACATTCTTGGGAAGAAAAGCACCAAACTGACGGAAAACATCTGCTTTAACAGAAACCTGAGAAGGTTTAAAATTAACATTAAAGTCCTTGATAAAAGTGAGCCATTTGGAACCGGACTTTACCAGTTTTTTAAAAGGTTCAATAAATTTTGATTGTGGAGCAAAATTATACCCGATAGCTCCTCTTGTTCTGCGCATTTCATCATGATCTAATAATGGATTCTGCCTTTGAATATTGATATATGAATAGTTAAAATCAAGATTGGAAATATCCCAGGGCTGAGATTTATTATTGCCCGTTTTATTTTTCTTTACATTAGTTAAGGTAAGAGTTTTAATGGTTGTTAAATCTGCCGCTTCGTTTCTGATAGAATCTCTCTTGTTTTTCGGACTCTCCTTTAATTTATCTTTTAGTCTTGTATCCAATTCATATGGGTCATACTCAGGTGTTGCACTTGTTCTGCTGATACCTGCATATACCGGTATCTGGATATTAGCTTTTTTAGGCAAAAGTTTTCCTGCGTCAATATTGGTAGTTACATCAAACTGGTAAAAATCTTCCCGGCTACGTTCATTTACTCTTTGTTCCAATGTACCAAAGCCCGTGCTTTTTGCACTACCGGAAATACTGATGTTTCCAAGATCAGCCAATGAAAGGTCAATACGTCCAACTGCAGCCCATCCCCCTTTTTCATCCAATTTTGATAAACGAAGTTCATTGAACCATACTTCGGCAGTAATAGGTTCCGGTTTTAAATTTTCAACTCCCATTAACATGCCTCTTACTTCACCCAAATTTGGATTACCAATAATTGCAAATTTTTTCCCATCTATAATTTCGCTAAAATATTGAGATGGTGAAAAACCAGCTTTATTTCTCCTGGTCTTTAATCGTACCAATTCCTGGATATCAAAATCAAGATTATTTGCTACCGGCCAGATTGAAAGAGAATCGGTGGCTCCCCACTTGGTAATTTCTAACGGCACTCTTATTTCATAGTAATTGCTGACAAAATCATTTCCGATACGAATTACAGCATTAATATCTTTATCTTTTATAAAGCCCTGGAATAAGGTTTCTTCAGCATGTATAAACATGGATAATTTTCCATACTGCCGTAAATCAAGGTTCATTGTTTTAAATACACCTCTTGTTGCGTGATCCTGTAAACCATTTACTTTAAGACTAAGGGATTGTTCATTCAAAAGCAAAGGCACATTATTATTACTCAACTGTTGCTGTCTTTCAATCCCGGGAGGTTGTAGGTAGCGAATTGGCTGCCGTTGATCGTTCTCCTCTACATTCACCGCCAACACATCCACTTTAGTAGGGTTATTTGCAGGTAATGTTTTAAAGATACCCGTGGTATCAACTTCATATGTAAAACGGCGCCACTGGTTACGGATCAATTCAAGTTTTCCAAAACGACATACTACAGTGTCGTCGAACCCGGTAAGAAACATCCGGATAAAACGGATTGATTTAAAATCCGGGATATTCCCAACTTTATTCTGGTATTGTGTTACAGGTATTCTAAAAAGGTACCAGGTTTCTTTTCTTGTACCTCCGCTGGCAAGATTTACATCTACTAATCTTTTATCCGTAATAAAATTTGAGCCCACTGGCATATTGGGTTTCAATTCTACCCTATATTGAAAATATTCTTCTACTTCATTCAATGTATTATCACGGTTTAGTTCTTCCTGGTCAGGATAAAGAGTAAATGCATTAATGAACTGAGAATTGTTATCGGATATCGGTGAATTACCATTTGGATTATTGACATCTTTATATCGCTGCAAGATACCCGCCTGTTGCTGATCATAAAGAGGATCACGATAGTTTCTGAAATTATCAGCAGAAGGATCTTCATTGGCTTTTTGATAAACCTGCGAAGCAGAACCGAAATTGGCCGAAAGATTATTCAGATAAGTGCTTTGTTTTATTTTTTCAAGAGAATCTGTTAATCCATCATATCCTACATCCTGATAAGGTCTGTCATCAGGATTATTGCTGAATGCATTGGTAACCTGGATGGGGTTAGAAGGTACCCGGCCCCAAACAGTATTATTGTCTACCGGCAATGTAGGATTTTTGGGGGTGGGCAATCCATTTTCATACATACGTTTTCCATCTTTCAAAACATCTTCAGAAATGTTTCCCAGGTTAAAATAAAGATCCCCGCCCGTGCTAAAAGGTTTCCTGATAAAAGGATCCTGCATCCAGAATTCAATAAACTCAATATTACCAGTTTCAAAATCTGTTTGATCAATGTTCCGCATAATACCGCCCCATGCTTTTTTTGGATTAAGCAGGTTGCCGTTGGCATTTATCTTTCCATTGCGGTATTCAAAATTATAAGGACCTTTTTCCTTCGGATAAAAAGAAAGATCGAAAGTGGTGAGAATGCCCTGTCCAAAATCTAAGGTTCGGTTAGGAAAAATTTCACGATTATATACCTGCCTTGTTTCAGGTTTTGAAAGTTCACTCAGGTTATTGCGTAGTGGATTGTTAGCATTCCTTGTTTCCTGCAATACCTGCTCAATATTATACCAGGCCAACTTTGCCCGGTTATATCCATATGCCAGATCGTTATGAAGCTCTGCTTCCGGGAAAAGAATAGCATTGTTTTTATCAGGAGATTTTTGTGGTGTTGATGCCAACGTCCAGCTTATTAAAGGGAACCTGAGATCAATACTGCTTCTCGTTCCTTCAAAATCATCCAGATAAATTACGCCTTCATTTTTTTTGCCAATTTGGGGAGCATGCCCTGGTTTTAAAAATGCAGCTTCACCATAAGCAGTTATGTTAGACATAGCTTTTGTAGAATAGAAAGGAAGTTTATCCAACCATCTTGATATCCTGGGCACTTCACTACGGTAATCGAAGTCAACTCCATACATCGTATTACGAACCGGATCATCGCCGTAATTTTGTTTGGTAAAGAATGGTCTTTCACTTAACCTCACTATTGTACCACCAAGTGTCAGCTTTTTGCTGGCTAAATAATCTAAACGTAAAGCCAGGTAATTTTTTGACTGCAGACCAAAAGTTGCATTATTTTCATATTGCACATTTACCGGTAACCCTGCATTGATGATTGCCTGATTAATAATCTTTAAAGAACCAAGATCATAGTTTATTTCATAATCAATATTCTCTTTGAGTACCTGCCCGCCAGCAGTTACAGTAACTGATCCTTTTGGAATATTAAATCCTAACTGGTATTCTGATGTCCCCAATCCGGATTTACTTTTCCCAATGAATTTAAACCGGTTCAGGTTGGCATAAGTTTGAGCAATTGCTTTGATGGTATCATACAAAGGATAATATAAATATTTAGCCCGTTGCTGTAAACTATCCGCTCCTTTATAAACATATTCAAGATCTTTTCCAAAAGGTTCCAGTACCGGAAAAATTATCCGGCTTTGTGAAGAAATGATCGTATAACCTTCTATGAAGTCAAACACCCCATCAGGTTGAGGGTCATTCTGATTATTTAAACGATCCAGATTTAAAAGTGAAATCAGCGGCTGACCTTTATAAGGATCACTTACATCAACCGGTGGCAGATATCTTTTTTCACCAAGGCTGGGTTCTTCATACAATACATCGAGTTTGAAATCGGAACGTTCCAGTTGACCAAACCCAACTGAATAAACATTCTTCATCATCAGATCCCAAATGGGCAGATTGGTTCTTTGTGAAGTTGCTTTCAGTAATTTCAAAAATAAAACCGGTTGAGTTGTCCCGGTAGAATCAGGTGGAATATCAGTTGAAAATTCCCCTACCTGGTACACCTTTCCATTATAAGTGTATTGATATGCGATGCCCAGCACTTCATCAGATTGTAATTGCTGGTTGAGAGAAATAAATCCGATCTGTGGATTAAAATAATAATCGGTAGGCTGAAGTTTTCTTGCAAATGTTTTTTCAAAATCCTGAACATTTTGTAATCCCAATCCCGTTAATACATTTTGTACCTGGGATGAATTTCTTGCACCGGGAGCATTAACCAGTGATGTATATAGATTGTTGGCATTATTTCTTGGAGGCACATTTCCTGCTCCACCCCATGGACCGAAAGGCTGGCCCTCACCTATATCCATTAATGCAACTACATCTCTTGTTTCAGTTGTGGCTCCGGTTCGGTTGGTTACCCAAACTTCCACTCTTAATATCTGTACTAAAGAATTTACAACCGGTAAACTCTTCATAGCCGTATTATAATTCTTTCTGAAAAACTGTGACATTAAAAAATGCCGGTTCTCTTCATACTCATCGGCTTTATAAGTAAAGTTTTGCGTAGAAGAACCACCTTGAATCCCTAATGATTGCCGTTGCGATCTTTGATTGGCTAAAACGGTGGTTAAAAAAAGTTTTCCGAACTGTAATTGCGTCTTGATGCCAAATAGCGATTGGGCGCCGGGAATTAAAGTCCCCTTAGTTGTAAAATTGGTATTTCCTGCCTGGAACAATTTCAGTATTTCATCATCCTTTCCCTGGTAGTCAAGTTTTAATTGATTGTCAAAATTGAAATTGGCCAGTGTATTATAATTGATAGGGAGTTTTAGTTTGTCTCCGATATTTGCATCCACCTGAAACTGACTGTTCATATTGAAGTCCAGCCCACCATTATTTCTTGAACGTTCAGGTAAGGTAGGGTTATTTATTTTTTGTCCCTGGTATCCCATGCCGATATCTACATACCCGTTTGGTTTTATATCCACTTTGCCATTGCCCACAATTCTGTTTACCCAATCATTTACAAAATTGAATTTGGGTTTGTAGCTACGCCGGTTAAGGTTTGTAAGCAGGCTGGCTCTTTTTCTGAAATATTCTTTTTCATCTTCTTTTCCTTTCAGGTCAACAAGCTCTTTCATTGTAAAAGTCATCGGTGTACGGTAATAATGAGTGCCGATCTTTTCAATGATATAATACTGTTTTGTTACAGGATCATATTCAATATTTCTTTTGATAAAAGATGTATCCTGTAAAAGCCAGGGATTGCGATTGGGATAAGTGTAAGGATCGCCGTAACGATCAGTGATCACCGGACGAATAGTATCTGAATAGAAATAAAAATATTTTCCTTTATCGAATGGCGACGAAAAAGGTGATGCTTTTGCCTGAAAAAATAAAACAAGCAAAACAGTGGCTGATACTACCAATCGGTAAATAATGGTCCTCTTAGGATTCAAACTTTCTCAACAGAATTAGTTAGGTAAATTTTCAGTCGATAGGCTTACATCGATTTTAATGCTTTCTTGATAACCTCCTCAACAGAGGTTAATGAAGGGTTGGATTGTGTGACCCTTTGAATTGCCTGATCAGCAGTATTCCGGGCTATGCCCAGGGCCATCAAAGCATTTAACGCATCAGCATGCAACGTATTGTGTTTCAAAGTGGAAATATTTGAATCGACAGGATGTTTTGCCAATTTATCTCTTAATTCCAGCACCATCCTTTCCGCTGTCTTTTTTCCAATTCCCTTGATACTTTCAAGGGTCCGGGTGTCTCCTGTTAAAATAGCCCTTGCCAACTCATCAGGTTTCATGTATGATAACATGATACGGGCTGATGTTGCTCCAATTCCTGAAACGGATATTAAATGGAGAAACATCTCTTTTTCCGCCAAATCAAAAAAACCAATAAGTATATGTGCGTCCTCCCGGATTAGAAGGCAGGTTTGTAACACTCCCCTATCAAGATTCTGGATTTTTGAATAGGTATTAAGACTTATTTGTACTTCGTAACCAACGCCATTTACATCCACATGCACTACAGCAGGGCTTTTATGCACAAACTCACCTTTAAGAAAAGCGATCATGATTGCGAAAATAAGGAATTAGCTTTCAGGAATTTGGAATTAGTAATTGGGAATTTGCATGTCGCAAAAATTTTTTGGTATTAATAATAACTTCTAATACCTAATTCCAAATTCCCAATACCCAATTCCATCATACCTTGTACCTTTGGCGGCTATATTTTAAATAGTTGAATGATGATTAAAAAAATAGCTGCTGCCATTACTGCTGTTGGAGGATATGTGCCTCCGGACAAACTCACCAATTTTGATCTGGAAAAAATGGTGGATACCAACGATGAATGGATAAGAACAAGAACAGGTATAACCGAGCGCCGTATTTTAAAGGGAGAAGGCCTTGCCACTTCAGATATGGTAGTGCCGGCTGTAAAAGACTTATTGCACAAAAGAGGAATTGAAGCCAGTGAAATTGATTGCATGATCGTAGCCACCGTGACACCCGATATGGTTTTCCCCGCCACGGCAAATATTGCCTGCGATAAATTGGGCGCAAAGAATGCATGGGGTTTTGATCTCTCCGCAGCTTGTTCAGGTTTTTTATATGCGGTTACCACCGGAGCTTCTTTAATTGAAAGTGGGCGGTATAAAAAAGTTGTTGTTGTAGGCGCTGATAAAATGAGTGCTATTGTAGATTATACCGACCGTAATACCTGTGTTCTTTTTGGTGATGGCGCCGGCGCCGTTTTACTGGAACCGAACTTTGAAGGATATGGTGTGCTGGATAGTATCTTAAGGAGCGATGGAAGCGGCGCACAATATCTGCATATGAAAGCCGGAGGTTCCCTACGGCCTGCCAGTATTGAAACTGTAACCAATAAAGAACACAATATCTTTCAGGATGGGCAACCGGTTTTTAAATTTGCTGTAAAAGGAATGGCCGATGTAAGCGCAGAACTATTAGAAAGAAATAATCTTACAGGCGATGATATTGCATGGCTGGTGCCGCACCAGGCCAATAAAAGAATTATTGATGCCACGGCCAATCGTATGGGCCTTAATCCTGAAAAAGTGATGCTGAATATTCAACGGTATGGAAACACTACTGCTGCCACCATTCCATTATGCTTATGGGAATGGAAACACCAGATCAACAAAGGCGATTTAATTGTTCTGGCTGCTTTCGGTGGAGGTTTTACATGGGGAGCTACATTGGTGAAATGGGAGTATTAAACGATCTTAGAGTCTTGATTTACGATTGCAGATTATTTCTTCCTGCTCCACACAATAAAATCTGTCGAAGGAATTTTTTCCACTCCCAATTGCCGCAGCATATTTACCAATTGTCCACGGTGATAAGTACCGTGATTGAAGACGTGCAGCAGCATCTGGAAAACCGGGTTCTTGAAATGCTCTTTCTTTGAATTGTAGTATTGAAAAACATGTTCAATAGCCATCTCGTTTGTATTATTCACCCAATCCTGCCATTGCTGGTTTTGCTGCATCAAACCGTTTA
>JAHEZE010000148.1:0-2480 GCA_023251235.1 Sphingobacteriales bacterium
TCAACAATCCTCTTTCTTTCAGCGCCTCCATTACCAGTTTGATATTTCCCTGTTGTAAATAACGTACCCCACCATGCACCAGCTTGGTACTTCTGGAAGAAGTTCCTTTTGCAAAATCATGTTTCTCCAGTAAAATTGTTTTACATCCTCTTGATGCTGCATCTACAGCAATACCCAAACCGGTAGCGCCACCGCCGATAATGCAGATGTCGAATTCTTTTGTTGATTGTAATTGCTGTATGTGATTGTTTCGATTCATTTTTTCAACACAGAGGTACTGAGTTCAGGAGTTACACTGAGTTTAAATCCCCATTAATACGACGTCGGATGCCATCTTTTAAAAGTGCAACATTAAAATTAATTAGCAGTCCCAATTTTTTACCAGACAGTTTCAAATATGTAACTAATTGTGCTTCGTGAACAGGCAAAATAACTTCCACTGATTTTAACTCAAGAATAATTTCATCTTCCACTAACAGGTCAAGTACAAAATCTTTCTCAAGAATTTCTCCTTTAAAATGTACCGGAAGCATAATCTGACTTATCACATGTAAGCCATCATCTGCAATCACTTTTTTTAAACATATTTCATAAACGCTTTCCATTAAACCAGGCCCAAGTTCTTTGTGAACTTCAATTGCGCATCCAATAATTCTTTCTGTTATGTTATTATACCAATTTGAGTTTTTTGTAATCATAAAAAATATTTCTCAGTGTTACTCCTATCCTCTGTATCTCAGTGTTGAAAATATTATTTTTCATTCGCCCAACTAATCGTCGCCTTCACCGCTCTTTGCCATCCATTCACCAATTCATTTCTTTTTTCATCCTTCATTGATGAAGAAAATTCTTTATCAACCTGCCATTGATTTTGTATCTCTTCCACATTTTTCCAATAACCAACGGCAAGACCGGCGAGATAAGCAGCGCCGAGAGCTGTCGTTTCTGTTACTTTAGGACGAATGACTTTTGTATTCAGCAGATCACTCTGGAATTGCATCAACGAATTATTGACTGTTGCTCCGCCATCTACTCTTAATTCAGCAATTGATATTTCTGCATCTGCTTCCATTGCTTTGAGCACATCATACACCTGGTAGGCAATGCTGTCAATGGCTGCACGGGCAATATGAGCGTTGCTGCTTCCACGGGTTAATCCGAAAATACTTCCCCTTGCATGCTGGTTCCAATGCGGTGTACCAAGACCTGCAAATGCCGGAACTATATAAACTCCTTCGGAATCTTTTACCGTTGCAGCTAATGCTTCCACTTCAGAAGAATTACGAATTATTTTTAATCCGTCTCTCAGCCATTGCACTACAGCTCCTGCAATAAATACACTTCCTTCCAAAGCATATTCAGTTTTTCCGTTAATCTGCCAGGCAATAGTGGTCAATAAATTATTTTTTGATGCAATAGCTTTTGTTCCGGTATTCATGAGCATAAAACAACCGGTACCATAAGTGTTTTTTACCATTCCGGGCTGAGTGCACATTTGCCCGAACAATGCTGCCTGCTGATCTCCGGCAATACCGGCTATTGGTATTCCCTCCTGCGCTAAAGCTCCGGAGGGCAGGTTTATTTCCGGTACAATATTTCCTGTCGTTCCATAAATTTCACTGGAGGCTTTTACTTCCGGCAAAACTGATCTTGGAATATTAAAAAGTTTAAGTAGTTCATCGTCCCAATTGCATGTATGAATATTTAATAACATAGTACGTGATGCATTTGAAACATCAGTAACATGAATAGCTCCATCCGTTAATTTCCAAACCAGCCAGCTATCAATAGTACCAAATGCCAGCTCTCCGTTCTCCGCTTTTGCTCTTGCACCGGGTACATTATCCAAAATCCATTTTAGTTTTGTAGCGGAAAAATATGCATCAATCACCAAACCTGTTTTTTGCTGAATCATTTTTGCATGACCGGCAGCTTTCAATTCATCACAATAAGCTGCGGTTCTCCTGTCCTGCCACACAATAGCATGATAAATGGGTTTGCCCGTACTGCGTTCCCATACTACTGTTGTTTCTCTCTGGTTAGTGATGCCAATGGCAACCAAATCTTTCATCGTGATATTTGCTTTTGCAACTGCTTCGGCCATTGTACCAAATTGGGTACTCCATATTTCTTCAGCATCATGCTCCACCCAACCGGGCTGGGAAAATATTTGTTTAAATTCTTTTTGAGCAACACTTACAATATTTCCTTTTTTATCAAAAACAATACTGCGGCTGCTGGTAGTGCCCTGATCGAGTGCTAAAATGTATTGAGACATGGGATGTTATTATCTGCTGGTAAGTTAATTTGAATAAGTTACGAAACAAAAAAAACCGGTCAGGTATTATTTCTGACCGGTTCTATCATTAAAATGATCTTTTATTTAATTGCTTTATTCAATTTTTTTATTTTGATTAGTTGGAAAATCAAATAAATAAATGTACCCCACACGCCGATTATAATTGAATAAGCCATGAACA
>JAHEZE010000148.1:2580-4929 GCA_023251235.1 Sphingobacteriales bacterium
CGTTACTTTAGCGATAAAATAATTATTCCCGATACTATCTAGATACAGATTGATGACCGAGTTTTTTACAGGCTGAAACTTTGTGTTGATCTTTGTTTTGCTGTTAACCATTAAGTAAATAATCTTATTATTATTCATATAATAAGCAACATTTAAAACCAGTTCTTTTTTGGTTGAATCTTGTGCCTGGCAATAGCTATAATTACATAAGCATATAGCCGGTACCAGCAGACCAACGATGATATTATTCTTCCACTTCATATTGATCATTTATTGTTTTAAAAATTGAAATAATGGGAAACACTCTTGCAAAAAAAGTAATGATGAGTAAAGCACCCGCTAATGACCCAATAGAAATGGCCCACTCTTCCCAGCTCGGAAAATAATAGTGATAACTTGCCGGAACATCATGCATTGGCAAAAGAGGGTGTAGTAATGTTGGCGTTACAATGAGATAGCGTTTGAACCAGGCGCCTACCACCACCATTACACCGGCAATAAACATGGGTAATGGCTTTCTGCCTTTTTTAAATAAAAGAATAAAAATTGGAATGATCATGCCTACTAAGATTGCGAACCAGAACATGGGTGCATATTCTCCGGTAAATAATTGGTTTAAATGTACCGCCTCTGATTTTTTCATTTTGAATGCAGGTACCAGGTATTCATTAATATTAAAATACAGATAGAGAAGCGCCAACAACACCAATAGTGTTCCCATTTTATCAAAATGCATATCAGTGATATATTTTTCAAGACGATATGATTTCCTGAATATGTACATAGCTACTACTACACCGCCTGCACCTACCAAAAATGCACCCGAAACAAAATAGGCGCCGAAATTGGTGCTGTCCCAGCCCGGCCTGTAAGTAGTTGCAAATAACCAGGAAGTAACCGTGTGAATACAAAATGCCACCGGGATAATCATTATACAAATTATATGAATGATCCTATCTCTGATTTTCTCATGCTTTGGATCTTCAGACCAGAATGAACCCAGCCAACGGTAAAACCTGGAAATTTTTTGACCCAGTTTTTCCTTTGCTTCTATCAGGACTTTGATATCCGGCAATAAAGTAACGTAGAGTAAAAAAACACTAATACAGAAGTAAGTACTGATCACTACCACATCCCAAATGATAGGTGATTGAAGCCGCCCATGCAGAAACAGGTTAAGTAAACGTTCCGGTCGTCCCATATCCACAATGATGATCAATGCAGCGAAAGTGATGGCTGCCACTGCAATCATTTCGGATATTCGTGTCAATGGCGTACGCCATGGTACTTTTGCAAGTCTGAAAATGGCAGTTATCAGTGATCCCACGAGGCTGATAGCAACAAAAAAAACAAAATTGGAGATATAAATACCCCATGAAACATAGTCCCTCATATTTGTTACCACCAAACCTTTTTTTAATTGCAGGAAGTAAGCAAAAGCTCCAATAAGGCAGATTAATATCAATACGCCTGTCCATATTTTTCCTCTTCTGCCAAACTTTTGCGGAAGTAAATCCCGGGTTATCTGTTCGTTTGTTAATTGAGTTGAATTTTCCACAGTCATTTATTTTGGTGATTTTTTTTGTCGTCAGCACTTTCATTTTCCAGCCCTGATTCATAGGGGAAATTCCGGTTTACAGGAGGTAAATAATAAACCCTTGGTTTGGTACCCAGGTCTTCCATTAGCCGATACCCGGCTTTGTCTTTTATTAATTCACTGAATCGGAATGTTTCTGCTCCGTTGGTAACTGAATCTTCATTCAAATCTCCAAATATGAATACTCCATTTGGACAAGCCGATACGCAGTGCGGTAATTCTCCTTTTCTAACCATGTCGGGACAGAAATCACATTTTCCCACAGTCCCTCTTTTTTGTGGTGTACTGGTTTCACATGAATAATGTTGTTCAGCATCCACACTTGAGTGATGAACGGGATTATCAGTTTCATTAAGTAGTTTGGGTTCTTCCCAATTAAATACCCGGGTAGTATAAGGACAGGCTGCCATACAAAAACGACAACCAATACAACGATCACTATCAATCAGCACAAGTCCATCCTGTCTTTTAAAAGTGGCATCTACTGGACAAACTTTTACACAAGGAGGTTCATCGCAATGCATGCAGGTAGTAGGCTGCCAGTAAGGAGCAGTATGATCCGCATCCTCCATATTCAAAACTTTTATCCAGTTTTGCCCAGGATTCACCTGGTGTGCATGATTGCAGGCAGATTGGCATTTTTTTAAATTCTTGCAACGGGCAAGGTCGATTACCATTACAAATTTTTTCCCAGGCATTCCTTTTCTTTCTTCCGAATTGGAGAGATGAATAGTATCCGGTACAGGCTTCAG
>JAHEZE010000014.1 GCA_023251235.1 Sphingobacteriales bacterium
AGTAGCTCCTCCATTCAAAGTCATATCATGAGGCTGGTTTGTTTTCCATGCGCTACGGGTGAAATCCGGAACATCAATTGTTTTTGATTTTGCTTTTACAGATAGCTGGCTTAAATGAAAGATGCTGCTCCACGCTGCGGCATCATACACATTCTGATCAAGCGGTAATCCATTTCTTAAGCAATCAATCAATCTCCAGTCCATAATAAAATCCATACCGCCATGTCCACCTACTTCTTTGGCAATTTCTCCAATATGTTTTACAATGGGCGGAGAGTATTTATCATACAAATCTTTCAAGGCATCAGGCTTTATCCAGCTATGTCCAAAAGCAATCCGTTCAGGATCGGGCCATTTTTGTGCCACCCCTTTCGTGCCGCTTACCAAATGAATTCTTGAATAAGGACGAAGGGACGAAACATCATGCTGCAGCATGATGCTTTTATTATTATTAGTACGGATCAGGGTTGTATTCATATTGCCGCGGTAAGGTTTGTCAACATACTCTTTAAAAAAATCATCTTTTGCTGCCATTTCTTTCGCCAGGTTATTCAATGTAAAATCATTGGTGCTCATACTTACCAGGTGATCAAACTTATCACCACGGTTGATGTTCATGCATTGTGAAATGGGGCCAAGACCATGTGTGGGATAAAGATTTCCGTTTTTACCAATATTTTCTTTTAGCCGCCACATATCGGCGTAAGCATTTTTATTAAACAGATAATCTTTTGAAAGATCATGGATATAGGCGCCTTCAGCATGTACCAGTTCACCAAACAGTCCTTGCCTTACCATATTTAATGTCAGCAGTTCAAAAAAATCATAACAGCAGTTCTCGAGCATCATGCAATGCTTTTTTGTTTTTTCAGAAGTTTCCACCAGCTCCCAGCATTGTTCACTTGTTTCTCCCACATTTACTTCCGTAGCTGCATGTTTTCCATTCTTCATTGCATATAATGCAATTGGTGCATGCATTTCCCATGGAGTGGGAGTATATACAAGATCCACATCCTTGCTTTCGCAAAGAGCTTTGTATCCTTCTTCCCCACTGTATTCTTTTGCCTTGGGTCTTCCCATTTTTTCCAAAGTCTTTTGTGCTTTGGTTACCCTGTCGGGATATTTATCACAAAGAGCAGTGATCTCTATGCCTTCAATAAAACTCAATCTTTCTACTGCATCAGAGCCACGCATACCCAAACCAACAATGCCAATTCTTACTGTTTCCAGTTTGGGTGCTGCATAGCCGCACATATTAAATACTTGCTTGCCGGAATCAGTTGGAATTTCAATTTCTGACTGATCTTTTTTTACACGGGCAAAAGAAGGCAGGCCAATAGTCAATGCTCCGGTGCCTAGTGAAAGATTGCGTAAAAATTTTCTGCGGTTTGATTTCATATTGCAATAGTTGAGGCTGCAAGTTTATGAAATAAAACTTAGAAAGCTGCGAGGCAAGGAAAAAAAACAATCGTTTGAGCAGTCATGATTTGTTTACACAATAGAGCCATCAATTGCATCTAAAAAGTCATTGCGTTTGCGATGAGATACTTCCAGTTTTACATTGTTTTCCATAATAACATAGCCTCCATCAAAACGCTAAACTCTTTTACGTGATGTAAATTGATAAGAATAGAATGATGAATACGGAAAAAATTATGAGTGATAAGTTGTTGTTCAAGCCTACTCTGTAATATAACGACTTATTGCAACTCAAGGAGATCATTATTTGTTGGGTTTATTAAAATTCAAATTTAGACCAAACATCCATGACGCTCCCGCTACCGGATTGCTTTTATCCCAATCAGGAGTTGTATTGTTGGTGAAATTCCAAGCCTGTATAAAAAATTTCAGGTTGGGATGAAACTGGTAATCTACATTCAGGTTATACTTTGTAACCGCAGGTGTTTCCATATAATAGTAATTTGGTTTAGAATTAGGATTCGATCCACTGCCTGCTCTAAACCTGGCGAGGTCGATGATAAATTGGTAATAAGTCATTTCTATCATCTTTCCTGAAGAGGTCATACTCAGCGTAAGAGTTAGATGATCTGATTTACCAAATAGTTTTGGAAAAGAGTAATTCAATGAAGCGCCGGCAGCAAAATTCGGGATATAATCCACCCGGTCTCCTTTATGAAAGATTTTTCTGCCTATTGAGGAATCAATATAAGTGGCTTTTATAATAGAGTAATTGCCGGTAATTTTAAAATTATTGATTTTATAGTCAGCAGAAAACTCCCACCCTTTATAAGCATATTTTCCAATATTTATATAACTGATAATAAGAGCAGTTCCATTATTGATAGGTGTTCTTTTGGTGCCAAAACTATTTTTAATGATATTATCAAAGCGAACAACTTCCATTTTAAAATTGTTTTTCTTATCATATATTTCTATGGCTGCGTCAACACCACTCTGCTCCTTCGGCTTTATGTCAGGATTGGCTACAAATGTAAATGGCCCAAAAGAAGGCGGGGGATGAGTAATATAATAAGGAGGGGGTGTGATGCTCCTTCCCCAATTAATACGGGGCTTAATAATAAAATGAGGCAATTCGAAATTTGTCGTAAAGCCAATTCTTGGATTTACCACAGCGATAGAAATGTTGGATTTTTCATAACGCATACCTGCAACAAGGAAATATTTGTCGTTTAAGGACGGAGACAATTGTAAAAATGCACCTGTAAATTCTCTGTTATAATTGTAAAATGGAGCACCTGTGACCCGGTTTGGATTATAGGTGAATCCTCCGGCGGTTGTATAATGGATCTCATTATTAAATATTATTTCATCATGTTGTGTGTGTGAATATTCAAAGCCTGAAAGTATATTCATTTTAAATGGATCATGAAGGCTGCCAATTTTTATAAGATTATTATAACTGAGCGTTGGGGTTTTGTCTTCTGAGGTCCAATCCTGCGCTGTTAATTCATAGTTATTGTGTTTAGCATTATAATTAATTAAAGTTGTATCTGTATAAATAGCAACATCAGTAAGATAATGATATGTGTTTTCAGTATAGCCCATTATAAGGTTATGCGTCCACCAACTGGCGGGTTGAAAACTTGTACTGAATGAAACAACATCGGAATGTATACGGTAAGGTGATTTAAAATATCCGCTGTCCTTGTAAGACCAAAAAAAACTACCAACCCCGGAAACATTATCAAACACCGGCAATCGGCTATTAATTATTTTATTTGCATTATAATTATTACTGAGCACAAACTTGAACTTGCCTTTATTATAGGTGAAATTTGCATAGCCTCCTCCCTCTTTTAATGATCCTTTAGGAAGATAATCGTTCTGGGTTCTGTAATTGCCCCCGATAACATAACTGAAGTTTTTGATGCCCTGGTAAAATTCTGCATTATGTTCCTGCTGAAATTGTTTCGGCTTATCTGTAAAGTCTGATCGCTGAAAGCCTAAACTGGTTTTCACATTGATTATCGTTTTATCAGCGCTTCCTTTTTTTGTATAGATCAGCATAACACCTCCAATAGCGTCGCTACCATACAACGTAGCGGCAGATGGTCCTCTTACAATTTCAATCCTGTCAATATCATCTTTATTGAGCATGGCGAGATAGGCTGATCCGGCTGCATATACTACACCATCCACATACACTTTAATATCAGCGCCTCTTACCGATAGTCGTGAAATGAAATATTCTCCGGTACGAAAATTGGTTGTGCCGAGTGAAGAAACAGTTACACCGGGTACCACACCCTCTAATATATTGGTCAGGTTAAACCCGGGTAAAGCTTCTATATCTTCACCCGTTAACACGGTAACAGAAGATACATCTGCCTTCTTTTTAACAGCTACCACATTTCCGCTTACCACAAGTTCTTCCAGAGATTTTACCAGCAAAGAAAGTTTTGTGATGACAGAGGCGCTGTTGATTTTCACTTCTTTTGTTTCGTAGCTAACTGCTGAAAATATCAATACATTTCCAATGCTTGCTGAAATAGAAAAATGACCATTAACATCTGTAGCGGTCCCTGTTTTTGTTCCTTTTAAAAGAACGCTAACACCTGCTATAGGCTTACCTTCCTGGTCAGTTACCCGCCCCGCAATTTCTTGTGAATATCCGTCGACACAAATATGCATGGAGACAACTAAAATTAAAATGGCTGTAAATTTCATAACAGGTGATTTGGGTTGATTGAATAAAATAAATTTTCGATTTTTTTATACAACAAAATCATCAAGAGCTTTCAGGAAATCATTTCGTTTCCTGTGAGACACTTCTAGCTTTTCATTATTATCCATAATAACATATCCTCCGTTGAATCGCTGGAACTCTTTTACATGTCTTAAATTAATAAGATTGGAATGATGGATACGGAAAAAATCATGAGTGGCAAGTTGTTGTTCGAAGTCACCCAATGTTCTGGAAGCAACTATCTTTTTTCCGTCCGATAAATAAATATTTGTATAAGCACCCCCGGCTATGCAATAGAGGATATTGGCAATGTCAACAAACACGATTTTATCCGCCATGCCAATCCCGATCCTGAATTCTTTTACGCCGGCATTTTGCAGGAGCAACTTTTCAAGATTTTGCAATTGAGAATTGAAGCTGTATTCATTTTTCCGGATGTCCATTTTGATTTTTGTAACTACTCTTTCTATTTCATCCGGCTCTACCGGTTTCAATAAATAATCAATAGCACTCAGCCGAAGCGCTTCAATAGCATAGGCATCAAAAGCAGTGACAAATACTACCCGGAATGGCGGGTTAGAAAATGAGCGAACCAGGTCAATGCCACTCATGCCCGGCATTTCAATATCTACAAAAACAAGATCGGGTTGATGTTTCTCAATTAACTCTTTACCCAACCGGGGTGAATTACTCGTAGCAATGATCTGTACTTCATCCCGGCATTTCTTTTTTAAAAGAAGCGTCAAAGCATCAATTGCCAAAGGTTCATCATCAATAATGATGGCTCTTATCATTACTTAATTGTATGATGGAAGTGAAAGTTGTATGGGTACTTTTATCGTTACAAGTGTTCCCGCTATTTCATTACTTTTTATTACATCAGTTATATTTGTTTCTATTGATGAATTATATTCTCCATTTAATAGTTTAAATCTTTTGCTTAGCAGTTCCATTCCTTTTGATTGGTGCTGTTTACGGAAAAGGCTTTTTAATTCTTCTGCTTTTTTTCTTCCAACCCCATTGTCTTCTATTTCATATTTTATTGTTCCATTATCCCTGCTGATGCGGATCTGCAATTGCTTATCAGTTTCTTTATAAGATAATCCATGCCAGATGGCATTTTCAACATAAGGCTGTAGGATCATATTGGGTATAAGAGTTTGCTCTGTGTTTAGGGTGGGATCTGTGGAGATCGAATATTGCAGATCGGGAACTCTTAAACTTTCAAGGCTCAGGTATAATTGAAGAAAATCTAATTCTTTCTGCAGGGGCACAAAAGGTTTTTCCGCATTTTCCAAAAGCATTCGTAACAAGCGGGCAAATCTTGATAAATAAGATTGTGACCTGTCACTATCTTCTTTTAAAATAAGGGTTTGAATAGAGTTTAATGAATTGAACATAAAATGCGGGTTCAGCTGTGAGCGAAGACTCTGCATTTCAAGCTCGGCCATTCTATGAACAGATTCCGTCTTTTCCTCTGCTCTTTTTTTCAATTGTCTTTGTCGCAGGAATAAAAGAAGAAATACAGATATGATCGTAACAGACATAAGTCCCACTAATAACAAATTATTTGCTTGTTTTTTTTCCACTTTCAATTTTTCCTGCTTTGCGATTTCTATTGCAAGATTTTTTTCTGAATTTGCTTTTTCCTGTGCTATCGCTTTTTCCTTTTCTACTTTTTCATCAGCAATAGCCTTTTCGCTTGCAATTTTCTCTTCCGACAAAATTTTTCCCTGTTCCAGTTTTTGATTGGCGAACATTTTTTCGTTATGGGCTTTTTCCAATGCTTGCTTGTTCTTTAATTCGACTGTTGCTTTTTCAGTTTCATATTGAGCTTTCAGATCTGCCAGCTTTGAATAATTTTCTTTACTGTAAATAGAATCTTTTATACTTGTATATAGGTTGTTGTACCGCAAAGCATTTTGATAGTCATTCAAAGCTTCACATGCTTGCTTAAGAAGGTCATAGGTGTTCATTAAAGTTTCTTTACCACCGGCGCCTTCCGATAAAAGGGGTAAGCTTTTAGTTAAATAATTTATCGCCTCGTTAAATAAAGCAGTTCGTTCATCATCTTTTGTAAGTGTACCGATCTTAAAATAAGCATCACCTAAATCCCTGTACCAAAGCCCGACTAATCCCTTATAGCTCATTTCCTCTTTGCGATTGAATCGTTGGGGAAAAATTTTGATAGCGGCACGATAATTCTTTAGCGCTTCATCATAATTCTTCATTTCCATTTGGATCGAAGCCAGTTGGAGCTCACGTTCCCCTGCATAAAAGATTTCAGAATCATCAGGAAGCGTTTTCTGGTACCAGTTGAGAGCTTCTTCCCAATTTTTCATTTTGGTATAGACTCCTGTTATACTTACAGCTATTTGTCGAATATCCAATGGGACGCCATCATTTAATTGTTTTTGGTTCTCATAAGCAAGAATATAATTCTTTAAAGCTTCATTGCTGTTACCAAGGTTCATATAACATCCGGCGATGTTATTATAGGCGCCGGTCCTTAATCCTTTATTTTCATTTTTGAAAGAAATATTTAATGCATCGTAATAGTATTTTAATGCTTCTGCATGATCTCCTTTTTGTGTGTAGGTATTGCCTAAAAACATATTACAACGGCCGATACAAAACTCGTTGTTAGTTTTTACGGAAAGTGTTAATGCTTTTTTCCACCACTCTATAGGTTCATTCCAGTTACCGGTATTCTGTGCGCCACCCATTTTCCGCTGAGCAATCCACATCATGTATCCGATTTTGATGCTGTCGTTTTTTTCTTTCCCTAATAGGTTGAGAACCGAATCCATTTTTTTCTTTGCCCGGTCGGGTTGTTGAGCATTTAGTTGATGAATTTCAATAAAAAGAAGTGATGTAAGGAAGACAAGTTTTATTGTTAGTCGACGCTTCATATGCTCCTTTAAGGTATGAAATTAAATTCAATCCCCTGTTTACAGTAAGATGGATTTAATAACTGTGCCTTTATGGCAATAAGTGTAAAAAACTTCAATCGGTAGATACAACTCACAGTTGTCTTTTCAAGGGTACAGTTAGAAAAAAGGGAAGTACGACTGTTAATCTGCTATAGCATACAGGCAACCAAGAACAATACTTTTAATGGTTTAAGGGACATTCAATTTTTCAATTCTAAAATGTTTTAGTATGAAAAAGATATTCTTATTGCTTTCTTTTGTTATAACCATGGAAAGTCAATCCCAGGTAACAAATCATGCCATAGTAATTGAGACCGACAATAACAACTCCGATGTTAAGGTACTTCAAGGAGATATGATGATCTCGGGCTTTAAAAATAATATTAGTGCAAATGTGTACAGAACATTTTATGAAATGTTTGAAAATACCGAAATAGTGAGTTGGCGTGTAGATGCGAAAGAGGTGACTGCATTTTTTAAAAGAGATAGTGAATCTGTTATAGCCCGGTTTAAAAAGAACGGTTATTTGATCTCCATCCGCAAAGTATATGGAATAGCAAGACTTGATTCACTGGTTAAAGATTTTATTTACAGGGAGGTTGATAAAGATTTTTCAATTAACCTGGTTACAGAATCCACCAATGAAAATCATACGGTTTACGAGATTAGTCTTTTTGAGAAAAATCGCTTTTATATTATCCAGGTTGATAAGAAACAGGATGGCACACTTAGTTTAATTAGTAAAACACTCCTTACCAGGGGTTGAAAGTATTCAGGACAAATTGGATGACTTCTTATTGTAATTACAGTTATCCATTTTCAATTACAGTTATTAAAAACATCAGGACAGTTGCTAACCTGTTATTGAATATGGCAAATCGTCAAGATATTTTTGAGAATATGGAATGACTCTTCAATCAATTAATAAAAACTTATTTATGAAACGAATTTCCTTTTACAAGCCAGCAACCTTTATTATCAACGTACTTTTTTTTGTTTTTGCCTTTACATCATGTAACAAACAAACTACAGATGTGGTATCAACCCAACCGGAAGAATTTGCCACTGCCAAAGCAGGATCAAAGCCGGGGACTTATCCTGCAGTCTCGTTGAATGTAACAATAAATGATGCTGCCGGTAATAATATAACAAGTGACGGCAAAGGAGATTATATAGACGGAACTGATTATGTACAAGCCATTATTGATCAGTATGGGACGTTTGCCTTTAATACATTTAACTCAACAAGCCCTAAAACTGCTGCTAAAAGATATGTGGTTTATAATTTCAACAACCCAGTGGATCCAAACAATACATATCGGCCTTCGGCAAGTAACAGTACGAATTATCATTTTTCAACCGGCGGTTCACCATATGGCACTAATCCATTTATTCCATTGCAAAATCTTGGCATAAATGGAAACCCTGCATCTGAATGTATTTATATGGGTAATGGAATTGCAAACAGTACTACAGCCTGGAAGGTGAGTTTTCATAAAGGGCTTGAAGATACACAGACCAGCCCTACAGCTTTTGCAGTAGTAACAAGAAATAATTCAACTCAGTGGACAATTACCCCGATAGGCTCCTGTTCACCCAGCTCAAACGTAGCGTCTTTACGCAATAATGCCGATAATACATTGTATGGGTATTATTATTTGCCATTTTCTTTTACGCTAACGGCTAAATAGAGCAAGAATTTCATCCAATAGTTTTCTCTGATGACAAGGGCCAGTTCTCTGGCCTTTTTTTATTATTGACACAAATGAAATGATTAGAGATTCAGCCACCAATTCATTTTAATAACAATAGCCCTGTTCCTGTTTTTTAAAAAGGGTTCACTGAAATAATTGTCGGTGTAAACAAGGAACACATCGCTCATCGGTTTGAACCGCCATTGAAAGCGGCTGTTGATGTTGAAATTGTTCTGTTGTGTATTGTATTGTATAAAAGTTGTCCAGTATAAATTATTACTGAAATTAATTTCAATCCTTGGCGCCACTAAGAAAAGATCTGTTTTGCCATAAGGATACGGAAATTTTAAATTATCCATTTCAAACATCACACTGAAATTTCCCCATGGCTGAGTACGATATGCCAGTGCAAGAGTGTACTGTATCAAATCACCATTGTAAAAACTACCGGCTTTAATACCTGTTTCCAGATTAAACTTACTTCTTATGTCTGAACGGTATTTGGCGCCATAATTAGTAAACCGGTAAGTCCCTATTGGCAATGGAACATCATCAGTGAATGATGTTGGAAACTGAAGATGTGTTTCCTGATTATTTATCCCAAACCGAAATTCACCGGTATTTTTAAATTTTACTAAATAGAGAATCTCGACAATTCGTTCGTTAAAACTGCCATTGGGGTTCCATACAATGTCGCTGTTGAAGTTGATGCTATGATTATTAATACTTCCAGTCTTAGGATACATTTTATAACTCACATTGGTAAAAAGACTTTTATATCCTAAGCGAATGGTTGTATCACGGGCAGCATCGTAATTTTCTATACGCTGTACAAAGCCCATGTCAGTATAGTAATTTGTTCCGGTAACACTATAGTTAACGAAGGCAGAAATTTTTCTACCCGAATATCCTGTGCCTCCATAATAAAAATGGTTGTCAGAAGTAATCTTATATTTCCAGCTTTGATGAAAAGCAAACCAGGATTGCAGATCGCCTTTGTTATTGGTAAACGATGCTTCTACTCCGGCATTTCTGCCATACCGGTCAAGGGGATTATCTTTTTTCTTTTGCTCACTCATGAAAGCTTCTCTTCCCATATAATAGGCTTTAATGGTGGAGCGTTTCAACACTCTTCTGGCAACGGAAAAAGCGCTGTAGTTCTGAGCGGCAAAATCTCCTTTTTTACCTGTTTGCATACTTAATATGCCAAGACGGGTTTTGTTGTCAAGATTTCCGGTTAGTCTTATACCACCATAAATAGGAATGCGGTTACCATCTTTATCCAGGCCAATTGTTCTTGAATAAAAAGGTGTGGAACCGGGAAAACCATATTGAGTAAACAGGTCGGCATTTTCAATAAAAAAGGTTCTGCGTTCCGGGAAAAAAATATTAAACCTTGTAAGGTTGGTTACCTGCTTATCTACTTCCACCTGCGAAAAATTCGGGTTCACTGTAAGATCAAGATTCATTTTTGATGACAAAGCAATTTTTGCATCAAAGCCCTGGTCCGATTCCCTGTCTGGTTTTTCTCCATCTTCACGATTGCCCGTAGCTGCGGCAGTTACATAAGGTATTACAGAGATATTTCTTCCCGGTGGTGGAGGTGGTGCATCCCAAACCATTGCCCCGTTATATCCAAAATCATAAAATGGATAGTTGCGTGGAATCCTTGTCCAGGTACTGTACTCATTATTTTTTAGGTCGGCACGAATGAAATTAATACCCCAGATTGTTTTTCCTGCTTCGTAGCGCAGTGTTTTAAAAGGGATGGCCATTTCAGCAATCCAATGATCATTGTGTCTTGTGGTTTGCGAAAACCATTTATTATCCCAGCTAAAACTTATTTCGTCATCACCACTAAAGCCACCGCTTAGTAAATCTTCTGCCTGAACATTATAGGGATTAGTAACAAATAAAAATCCATTGGTCTTTGCATTTACAGGATCAATTACAACTCCGATACCATCGCTTTTGCCGGGATCTACATCTCTCTTTAATGTTTGAATTACATAGTAACTGGTATCATAACTTATAATTCCCAGGTAAAGAAAATTGGCGTCGTAAGTGGCTCTTATTTCTGTATTTCTTTTTGCATAGCCTGTATCAGTAGGATCATGAAGCCAGAAATTTTTAATTGGTTTTGCATTTTGCCAGGATGCTTCATTCAGTTCGCCGTCCACTTTTATGATGTCGGTAGATTTGGCAATATGCAGTTGAAAATCTTTCTGGTAATTGGTATTGTCAATCTGCTGGGAAAAAGAAACTTTAAGTCCGGAAAAAAATAAAAAAATAAATAGTATAGTCAGTCTCATGTGTTGGTATGGTTAAACAAGGGCGCAATTTGAGCTAAAAACCTGGGTTTATGAGTTAAAAAAAGACGAATATGTAAAAAGGTGGGATGAATGGTTGAAATTATTCTTTCTCTTTAAGTAAATCAGGTCTTCTTTCTTTAGTTCTTGCTAATGATTGTTCATACTTCCATTCGTCAATCAATTTATGATTGCCACTCATTAATGCTTCTGGTACTTTCCATCCGCGAAAATCTTCTGGCCTTGTATAAACCGGAGGAGCCAATAAATTATCCTGGAAAGAATCGGTGAGAGCAGATGTTTCATCATTCAAAACACCGGGTATTAATCTTCCGATTGTATCCACCAAAACAGCTGCAGCCAATTCGCCACCACTGAGTACATAATCACCAATGGAAATTTCTTTCGTTACAAAATGTTCCCTTATTCTTTCATCGATGCCTTTGTAATGTCCGCAGACTATTAATAAATTTTCTTTTAGTGAAATGGCATTGGCCATTTTCTGATTTAACATTTCTCCATCAGGCGTTAAAAAAATAACCTCATCATACCCGCCCCGGTCACCGGGTCGGGCAGGTTTTCTTTCTTTTGACAGACTTTCAATTGCTTTTGCCAATGGCTCACACATCATCACCATTCCGGCACCGCCGCCATATTGGTAATCGTCCACCTGCCCGTATTCATTAACTGCCCATTGCCGCAGTTGATGAATATGCACTTCAAGAAAACCTTTTTCCTGCGCCCTTTTCATGATGCTGTGCTGCAGGGGACTTTCCAATAGCTCCGGTAAAACCGAGAGAATATCTATTCGCATAAAAACTCAATATCTATTTTATTATAGAATATATGAGATGCATCAAAGATAAATGAAGTTTACTGACATGAAACGGCTGCCTGTGCATGCATGTGAATAGAGGAAGGACTAATAAAAGGAATTCCTAATTCCAATCCCCGGAAAATAAGTAAGACTGCCATAATAAAAAGAAACACCGGTAAAGCTTTTGTTATTCTTAATCTTATTCTCTGGTTAAGATAACTACCCATAAAAACTGTTGCCAGCATCAAAGGAAAAGTTCCCATTCCAAAAAAGAACATAAATGCAGCACCATTTATTGAAGTTCCGGTAAGAACGGATGAAGTAAGAGCAAGATATACCAAACCACATGGAAGGAGTCCATTTAAAATCCCGATAAAAAAAAGGGAACTGAATTTTTTTGATTGAAACAACTTGCCGATGCTCTGCCTTAAAATTGAAAAAGGCGTATTGACAGCATTAACTTTTAAGTAGGAGTAAAATTTTTTTGGAATAAATAAAAAAAACAAAATAATTATTCCCAGTGTTATTGATAATTTGTTTTGCAGGCCGGTGGAAATAATTAATTGGCCGATAGACCCAAAGGCCAATCCAAGGAGGGAATAAGAAAGTATTCTTCCTGCATTATAGATTAATCCTCCATTTAATCTTACTAAATCATTTTTATGAGAAACGGGTAATGACAAAGCAAGCGGCCCGCACATGCCGATGCAATGCATACTGCCTGCAAGGCCCAGTACAAAAGCAGGCCCTATGATTTCTCCATTGATCATTTATTAATTCTATTTTTCATTTTGTTTCCACCATTTAATTAGTATTACAATTGGCGCATAAGTAAGCAGTGCACCTCCTATGGCATATCCTGGTGAAGCACTATATAAAAAAGAATAAACAATTAGTGAAGCACCACCAAATAAAATCAATGTATTTCCTGCAAGGATAAACTGAAAAGAAACTATTAGCCCGGCTGCGCTGATAATAAGCAATGGCAATATTTGCTGACTATCTTTTTGTAAAAAATAAACAAGCAGCGTAATGCATAAACCTGCAACTGCAATAATTTTTTCTTTATTCATAGCCAATTGATAAGTTAAGTTTAATGGAAGTTCAGAAAAATAGTTTCTTTTCATAATAGTAATTTTTGTTTTCAGACTGCCATTTTAATTTTAATTCAAATAAACCTGAGAAACCTCTGGGTAAAGCCTGGCTTATCTTCATGTTGCCACTTTCAAAGTGTATTTTAAAATCTTTCTTTTCATCAGATGGACAATAAAGATAAATTTCGCCAGTAATGTTTTTGTCTTTGAATTCTTCAGGGAAGCGGATAGTAATCTGTTCTTTATTTGTTTCAACCTGAACAGGTGCAGAAAGCTTTGCTGTAAGCGCTGATTCATCAATTACATTCTGGTATTTTAATTCTTCTTCATAGTATTTTGGCGTCACCATGTCTGTAGTCTGATTACCTGCTTTTACTGCAAGAAAAATAATGCCTCCGGCAAACAGGAGATAAACAATTGTTATACTATAACCCCAGGATATTTTCATAATATTTTTTTAAAAGTTAATAACCGGGACCAAGAAAAGTTGTTTTAATGGTTTCTATTTTTTTGTCATCCTGATACACTCCCAGTACAATCGGTGTTTTTCTGTTTTGTATAAGCTGCCTGTCAATTTTTAAAAAAAAAGGTGTTTGGTAATAGGATTCTTTCGGTACAATCAGTTTGTTCCCCACTATTGTTATTTCACCAATCATATTTTCAAGATGTAATGAAACCTGTAAATCTTTTCTTGTTTTATTGATCAGTTTAATATTGTACAGATTGCTTATACGGCCATCGGGCAAAGATTGAAACATTTGTCCGGCTGTTCTTAATATCCTTGCATCTACATCTGCTCTTGTAATCAGCATAATTGAAAGGGCACAAAGTAAGATGATCAATACAACTGAGTATCCCGAGATCCGCCAGTTGATTTTTGTTTTTTTACTGTGTTCAATATTTTCTTCTGATTCATAACGTATCAATCCTGTTGGCCTGTTCACTTTTTCCATAATTGAATTACAGGCATCAATGCATGCCGTGCAGTTTACACATTCCAGCTGTGTGCCATTGCGGATGTCAATTCCTGTCGGGCACACACGTACACAGTCGAAACAATCAATGCAATCGCCATATTCATTCGTATCTTTCTTTTTTATTTTTCCTCTCGGCTCACCACGAACATAATCATAAGCGACAACGATAGATTTCTTATCAAGCAAAACTCCCTGTAATCTTCCGTAAGGACAAACCACAATGCATACCTGCTCCCGGAACCAGTAGTAAACAAAAAAGAAAATGGTGGTAAATATGATCAGGGAAATAAATGTTCCCATATTTGGATTGATCCCTTCTTTTACCATCGCAAGCACACTATCCATGCCAATGATATAAGCAAGAAAAAAATTAGCGATGATAAAAGAGATAAAATAAAAAGCGGCAATCTTGATAGCCCGTTTCCGAATCTTGTAACCGTTCCATGGCATTTCTTTAAGCCTGCGTTGCTGATGAGCTGTACCATCAATCCAAAATTCTATTTTCCGGAAAATCATTTCCATAAAAATTGTTTGGGGACAAGCCCATCCACAAAACACTCTTCCGAATACAACAGTGAAAAGAATGACGAACATTATGAATGTGAGAAAGCCAATTGCAAAAATGAAAAAATCCTGTGGCCAGAAAATCTGGCCAAAGAAGATAAATTTTCGTTGAAGAACATTAAACAGAAAAACAGGCTCCTCATTTACTTTAATAAAGGGAAGGGTAAAAAAAACTAATAGATAAATCAGTGAAGCAACTGTACGCCAGTTATAAAATTTCCCTTTTGGTTTTTTGGGAAGAATAAAATTTCTTTTCCCCTGTTTGCTGATGGTGGCTACAGAATCACGGAAGGATTGATCCAGATATTCTTTCTTCTCCTCTGCAATATTTGGATATAATTCTTCCATGATTCATTAACTCTCTGTTTAGTACTGATTAATTATTTTTTTAAAACAGAATCTTTTTTTACTGATGAACTATCTGCTTTGGCAGTTGGAGAAAATAAATCTCCCTGCGACGCTTTAGCATTGGCAGGATTGCTTCCCTGCAGAGATAAAACATAACTTGCAATATTTTTTATTTCTGCTGATGAAAATGTTTTTCCCCATGCCTGCATTCCTTTATCAGGAACTCCGTTGGTGATTGTTTTAAAAACATTACTTAAAGAACCACCATGCAGCCAGTACTTATCTGTAAGGTTAGGGCCCACTGCATTTCCTTCTCCATTAGCGCCATGGCAAGGGAAGCAAGTGCCGGTAAATACTTTTTTCCCTGCAGCAATACCATTTGCATCAGCAAGGGTTACTGTATTTTCATTAACTGCATTTTTATCTGTGCTTCTGTTTAGTTCAATCTCTGCTGCGGCCACTTGCATTTCTTTATTATACTCTTCTTCCGGCGTAGGCCCAGTGTGCCAAACATGAAAACGAAACATATAAAAAACACCAATGATAAGTGTGATATAGAATCCCCATTTCCACCAGGGTGGCAAAGCATTATCCAGTTCTCTTACGCCATCATAATCATGATCAAGCAACACATCAGCTTCTTTTTCTACAGGTACAGCTCTGGTAAATAATTTTTTATCAAGATTACTCCACCATTTTCCCAAGCCAGTTGTTTCAATCTGCCTGCCGGTTTTAAGAGAAACTTCTTTTTTATATTTTTTAAGTTTTATTACCAATAAAACTGCAATAGAGCCGGCAACAATGATAAACCCGGCAGCAGCATATAAAAGATAAAGCATTCCGCCTGAAACTCCTTTTGATGTTTGTGCAAGTGCAGGAGAAGTAAAGCCGGCGATTGCTATGGCAAATAATACTAAACGTGATGTTATTTTTTTTCTCATGTTTAAGCTTTTTAATTAATTGTTTTGGGTAAACCGTCTGAAATGTTTTCATCATTATCCAAAGGCAGTTGGCTTATCTCATTTATTTTATTCTTGTCCATGTTTCTTACATAATTCAGAAGCACAATAAAAAACAAAAAGAATATAAGCAAAGAAATGATCGGGTAAATACTCACACCACCGATAGATTCTGCATATTGTTTAATATATCTGAACATATTATTTTGATTTTATTTTTTTTCTATATCAGTTCCCAGTCTTTGCAGGTAAGCAATGATGGCCAGTATCTCTGCATTAGGTCTTACTCTTACACTGTCAGTTAAAAGGTTCATCTGAATTTTTCTTGCCTGTTCACTTAAATCTTTATTCGCTTTGTATTCATACCCTTTTTCATAAGGAACTCCAAGTGTACGCATTGCATTTATTTTAGCAGCTGTTGAAGCTGTATCAATTTCATTGGATAATAAGAAAGAATAAGCAGGCATAATAGAGCCCGGCGAAATTGCCTGCGGATCATCCATATGATTAAAATGCCAGGCATTTGATTTTTTCAGATTAGAAGTTCCTTCTCTTGCTAAATCCGGCCCTGTTCTTTTAGATCCCCATTGGAACGGATGATCATAAACAAACTCACCAGCTTTTGAATATTCACCATAGCGTTCGGTTTCTGAACGGAACGGACGTATCATTTGTGAGTGACAGGTATAACAGCCTTCTCTACGGTAAATATCTCTTCCCTGTAATTCAAGAGGAGTATATGGCTTAACACTTGAAATGGTAGGCACGTTGGATTTAATCAGAAATGTAGGAACCAGTTCTACAATGCCACCAATAAGAATAACCACTAAAGCGAGAATCATAAAGCGAATGGGTTTTCTTTCAATACGGCGATGCCAATGTTCGCCCTGATGTGTATCATAAGCAGTTGCTAATGCCGGGGCTTCTGCATCTTCATTGGCAACTAATTTTCCTTTTTGCACAGTCTTAAATAAATTATACATCATCAGCAATGCGCCGATAAGAAACAATCCTCCGCCAAATGCACGGGTAGCATAAAATGGTTTCATGTAAGTAACTGTTTCCAGGAACTGGTATTTCAATTGGCCCGTACCTGTGAATTGCTTCCACATGAATGCCTGTTGAAATCCTGCCCAGTACATCGGCACGGCATAAAAAATAATTCCGAGAGTTGCAATCCAGAAATGTAAATTGGCTAATCGTTTTGAAAATAATTCAGTGCGGAAAATTCTTGGTATTAACCAATACAAAATTCCGAATGTCAGCATTCCGTTCCAGCCTAATCCGCCAATATGTACGTGTGCTATTGTCCAGTCTGTATAATGACTAATTGCATTTACCGTTTTTAATGCCAGCATTGGTCCTTCAAATGTGGCCATACCATAAGCAGTAACAGCTACCACCATGAATTTTAAAATAACATCTTCTCTTACTTTATCCCATGCGCCACGTAATGTGAGTAAGCCATTGATCATTCCTCCCCAGCTTGGGAATATGAGTGTAAATGAAAATACAATACCGAGCGACTGTGCCCAATTGGGTAAAGCAGTATATAAAAGATGATGCGGGCCGGCCCAGATATAAAGAAATATCAATGCCCAGAAGTGAATGATGGAAAGTTTGTAAGAATAAACAGGACGGTTTGCCGCTTTGGGTAAATAATAATACATCAAACCCAGGTACGGTGTGGTAAGAAAAAATGCAACTGCATTATGACCATACCACCATTGCACCAATGCATCCTGCACGCCTGCATACCAGGAATAGCTTTGAAAAAAACTTACCGGTAACTCAAATGAATTTACAAGATGTAAAACAGCCACTGTAACAAACGTGGCTATGAAAAACCAGATGGCTACATACAAATGCCTTTCTCTTCTTTTCAGAATAGTGGCAAACATATTCCAGCCAAACACTACCCAGATAATGGTGATGGCAATATCAATTGGCCACTCCAGCTCTGCATATTCTTTTCCTGTTGTCATTCCTAAAGGAAGAGTAAGTGCTGCAGCTACAATGATTAATTGCCAACCCCAAAAATGTATTTTACTGAGTGCATCACTTGCCATACGGGTTTTTAATAATCGCTGAAGCGAATAATAATAACCCATGAAAATGCCGTTGCCTACAAATGCAAAAATGACCGCATTGGTATGCAAAGGACGGATGCGGCCGAAGTTGAAATAAGGTTGCAGGTTTAATGCTTTCGGAAAAACTAACTGCAAAGCAATCCATAGACCTACTAACATTCCAACTACACCCCAGATGATGGTGGCAAAAGCAAAGTTTCTGACGATTTTATTGTCGTACTGAAATTTTTCCAGTGGTTGCATGAATTTATTTTTGTTTTGGTTTTAAAGATGTTTTATTTTCTTTTGGAGGCTGATCATCAAAAAGCATTCTTACGGATGGCGTATAGTCATCATCAAACTGGCCGTTTTTTACTGACCAGATAAAAGCAATAAGAAAGCCTCCGGCCACCAGAATACTTACTCCAATCAATATGATCAACACACTCATAATTTTTTATTAATAGTTGCAAAAATATTTTTCATAGAATAGCTGCCACATGACCAGTATCAGATTTTCCATTGAGGAAAATCATTTCATTTAAAGCCTTCGTTTCTTCGCAAAAACGGAAGCAGCTATCGTTACAAATATTACGATGCTTATCGAACTCACCGGCATCAGAACAGCCGCCACAACAGGAGATAAAAGTGCCTGCACAGCAAAGCCTAGTCCAACAATGTTATAAGCAATAGAAATGATAAAACTTGCAGTAATGATTCGCTTACCTGCTTTTGCATAACTGATAAATTGCGGCAGCTTTTGTACTTCATTACTGTCCAGTATAGCATCGCATGCCGGTGTAAACTGGCTGGTGTTTTCACTTACTGCTATTCCCACATCGCTTGCCTGTAATGCTCCGGTATCATTCAGGCCATCGCCAAGCATCATCACTTTTTTATTTGTATCAATTCTTTTAAGATTTTTTATATAATTCAATTTGTCTTGTGGCGATTGAAAAAAGCTCAACTTGCTTTTTTCACCAAGAACAGATTGCAGATTTTCTTTTTCTGCATCGTTATCGCCAGATAAGATATGCAGATCAAATTTTTTTGGTACAAGTTTTTTAAGCATTTCCTCAACACCTTCACGATATTGATTGCTGATTCTGAAAACACCCTTGTATTTATTATTTATTGAAAGAAATACCAAGCCACTCCCTGTCATTTCATTCATGGTTTCATCTTCATTCACAAATTGCCAGGAGCCCATTTTTATAAAATGATCTTTTATTTTTCCTTCAATTCCTTTTCCGGCTTTTTCTGAAAAAAATTCAACTGGTAAAGAAATAAGGAGATTTTCTTCCAATAAATATTGTTTAATAATTATGCTCAGTGGATGCACCGATTCTTTTACCAGCGAGTAGATGAAACTCATTTCTTCATTAGTCAATTGCTTTCCTTCATATTTCACATTAGCACGGGATGAATGAGTAAGGGTTCCTGTTTTGTCTAAAACGATCGTATTGATTGCTGATATTGCTTCAATGACGGATGAATTTTTCAGGTAAAATTTATTTTTTCCGAAATGACGGAGCATATTACCAAATGTGAATGTGGCAGAAAGCAGTAATGAACAGGGGCAGGCTACAATTAAAGATGCCGTAACTGCCGGTAAGATCTTTGATGTATCATTGAATGCCCAAAATAATGCAGCAGTTGCTGCAATGGTAAATAAGATGACGGTGAAGTATCGGCTCCAGGGATGTATAAATGATTTGGCTTTATTTTTCTGTTCGTTTATCACAGCAGTATTATTCCAGAGTTGTGTAATATAGCTTTGCTCAACAGGATTCACTACCTGCATTTCCAAACTGCCTCCCATTTGTTTACCTCCGGCGTAGATCAATTCTCCTTTTCTTTTGAGAACAGGTGTGTTTTCTCCTGATACAAAGCTGTAGTCGATATTTCCTTCTCCCTTAATGATTATTGCATCCGCAGGAATCATTTCATTATGCCTGACTAAAATAATATCCTCTTTCAGCAAAGCATTTATAGTAGAAGTTTCTTCTTTACCATTTTTTATAATAGTTACCCCCAGCGGAAAATAGGATTTGTAGTCCCGGTCAAAAGAAAAGCTGTCATAAGTTTTATCCTGGAACCAGCGGCCAATGAGCATAAAGAAAACTATGCCACTCATTGAATCCAGATAGCCGGCCCCGGTACCAGTCAATATTTCAAATACGCTTCTGCAAAAAGTTATCAGTATCGCCAAAGCAATAGGGGCATCTATATTCAGCCATTTTTGCTGCAATCCTTTCCAGGCAGAAATAAAAAATTCAGAAGCGCTGTAGAAAAATACGGGTAGTGATAATGCGAGGTTGAGATAGTTGAATACTTTTTCAAGGTAGGGCTGGTTGATATTGCCTGATGAAAAATATTCAGGAAAACTCAGCATCATGATATTGCTGAAGCAAAATCCGGCAATTCCTATTTTAAAAAGTTTAGTGCGGTTTATTTTCTTTGCTTTTTTTACTTCTCCTTCTTTAAGGCTGATATAGGGTTCGTAACCCGTATAGGCCAGCAGTTCAACCACTTTTCGTAATGAAGTTTCAGCGGGATCAAATGCTATAAAAATTTCTTTTCTTGAAAAATTTGTTTTTGAAAAAATTATCCCGGGTTGAATGGTATGAAGATTCTCCAGCAACCAGATGCAGGAGGCGCAATGCATCTGGGGTAAATAGAAACTGATATTGCATTGCTGATCGTCCTTGAAGCGCAGCAGCTTTCTTTTCACTTCTTCATTATCCAGGTAGGCAAAACGGCTGGAAGAAAACTTACCTTTTACTTTAATGCCGGGAGTTTTACTAAGATCATAGTAATTACAAAGACCATTTTCCTGTAAAAGTTGGTAAACAAACTGGCAGCCCTCGCAGCAAAAATATTTTTCGTCTGCAAAAATGCTTTTATCACAGACTTCTCCGCAGTGATGACATTGCAGTGCAGTCTTTTTTCTTGGTTTGGTTCCCGTTTCTTTAATTATAAGCTCTTCCAACTTAATAAGTTTAGTAAAAGCAGGTAAAGATTATTTCAGATACAGACATATTTAATGAGAATTATCAGAAAGAGGCCTGACTTAAGTCAATTAAAAAGAAACCCCTGAAGAATCAGGGGTCGTAATTGAAACGAAAACCAACGATTGCCCATCCTAAGATGGGATAGAGGTATTAATTTTTTGAAATACGGTATTGTAAATGATTAATTCTGAACAAAGCTATCTGTAACCGTTATCTGACGAAATGATTCCTGTCAACAGGCGGCCTGATATAACTCAGGTCTGAAAATCGTTTTCAGGCCTGTATTTACTTTTAGAAGGATATAATTTCAATTTAAAGACAATGCTTATGTGCCTCATGCCCTTTACTTTCTGTTTTGTTTGATTTTCACCAAAACCATTTAAAAATGGGAAGCTGACATTTCAATCCGGGAGGTTAGCCCATCTTTAATTTAATATCGCTTCCTGCAACTCTTTAAATGTGCCAATTGCTTTTGGGAATAGAATATTATTCTCCAGGTGTACATGCTGATGTAAATCCAGTTCAAAAGCTCTTAAAGAGGCAAAACTTAAAGCATAAGTTGTACATGCATCCGGAGGAGCTGTATAATCATTGCTCAGCATTCTTATCTCATTCAGCAAATTTCCTGCATGATCATGTTCCTGCTCCATAATCGTAATCGGTGATTGCAGGTAAGTAATATTGAGTTGCAGATTTACAGCTTCCAGGTCAGCCAGTTTCTGTAATTCTTTTATGCGGGGAAATAAAATATGTTCTTCTTTTTTCATGTGCCCTTCCATTTCTTCTTTTACCGCAGCAAAAATCTGAAATATTTTATACAATTCCGGGTGTCGTTCACCATGCTTTGATGAAACCTTTTGCAGATAAGCATTGAGTTGAGGCATTTCATCTTTTACATAGGCATGATGTGTGTGTACGATATAGTCACATAGTTGGGTCATATTCATATTGTCAAACTCAATTGCTTTTGTTTTGTCATTTCCGTTAAAAATATTTTCCAGTTCGGCCGTTACAACAGTAACAGGAATTTCCTGCTCTGCACAGGCTTGTTCTAAAGAACGTTTTCCTTTGCAGCAAAAATCAAGGCGGTATTTTTCAAATATGTTTGCTGCTTTATGATTACTGTTTACGATCTGGGCCAGCGTAAGAGAGGTCAAAGATGTATTCATATTAAATTGTTTGTGTACAAAAATGTCAAGATGATCCTTCTGTCTTTATGATCTTAGTCGCCTTTCTGTTGATTTAAGTCAGTATTGCTGAAAAGAAGGCTGGTATTATGTTTCAAAAACTCAATCCAATAATTGATCCTGTTTCGAAAAACGATTTTTTTTCAATAAATAAATACTTCAAATTTTTTTCGATTTTCATTTCACTGGTTTTGATTCTTTGGTGGCTTTGGCTAGCTTTCCATCTTTTAAGATAATAAATATGCCATCACCCCTTTCCATAGTTACATGTTCAAGACTTTGCTTTTTATCGGTAAATGCAGTTTCAGTCAGGTAAACATTTATTTCATCTTCTTTTAATTTCAATTCTGTATAAATAAACATGGCAATATCCTGTCGCCAACCTCTTGGTGTAAATTCTTTTTCATAAAGAAGTTTTCCATCTTTTGCAGAGGTAATTTCAAGTTTTACCGGGCTTCTTTTCTTTACCACCGGAATCTTTGATTGCATGTGCTTTTCCTCCGATTGTATTTTTTCAAATTCAGTGGGAGCAGAAACATATTTCATGTTCACTATTAGTGTTTTTTCATTTTTATCATAAAAACGGACTACGGTACTGCTCAGTGGAATCATCAGCAGGAAGAAACCGGTCATAATACCGGCCGATAATACATGATTAATGCGGAAGTAATCTTTATATTGAAATTTATTTTCCTGAACAGCAGTATTTGTTTTACCTGCTGCTTCCACAAATCCTTTCAGCAGTTCCGGTTTATATTGCGAGATGGTGAACAGCTTCACATTACTCACATTTATTTTTTTTGAAAATACCGGTGGTCGTTTTCTCAAAAAACGAAGTATGGCCCATGTTTTTCCTTTCCGGTAATAACAATCCTCGCAACTCAGCATAGCCACCGCCTTGGAACGGTTTTGTGCAATAGCCTGAACATCTTTTGCCAGCACACTTCCAATACAAGGAACTTTAAGGTGCTCATACTGTAAGCCGCTTGGGATATCAAATTCTTTAAAATATTCGCAGGAAAGAACAGTAAGGTCATTTTTCTGTTCCAATGAATTTCTATTGATTTCAGGAAACCCAGGCATAGTAATAGCATGTTCACGGCATGAACCGATACAGATGCCACAGCTTACACATTTGGCAGGATTCAAAATGGCTTTTCTTTCACCTTTATAAATAAGCATATCAATAGCATCGTAGGGACAATCATAAGAACATAAATTACAGGAATCACATTTATCAAGATCAATAAGTGCCGGTGGTCTTTGTTTTCTTTTTAAAACATGAGGAATGATGGAAAGTAATAACCCAGAGCCAATAAGGATCATCCAGTTTACTCTTACAGAAAAGAGTTTAAGCAGGTAATAACCGAAATAATAATACCAGTCAAACGTGGTTTCAACAGGAAGAAAAGTTTGCTGCGCCGGGGAATCACTTTTTACGGGAAACACAATTGAAATAACAGCGACAGCTGCCAAAACATAGATCATTAATAATCTGGAAGGAAATATTTTTGGTTTGGAAATTTTCATCACATGAATCCATAGAATGATTACGGTAAGCACCGAAAAGAAAATATGACCAAACAAGGCTACCCTGAAGAAGCCACCGATAGTTTCCAGATCATTCAGTAAAAAAGCACCGGCAATTGACGCATCAAAGATGGGAAGACCTGAAAAAAATCTGGCAGTGAGAAAGCCTACCAGTTTTGCTTTCTGATCCCATACCAGCAGAAATCCGGTAACACCGATAAGCAGAACAACAAGAAAAGAAATCACTCCACTGATCCATGAAAGCATTCTTTTGAATTTTCCTGTAATCAAGGTATGAATCAGGTGGAGCAGAATAAATATGACCAAAAGATCGGAAGAATAACGGTGTACTGTTCTCATCCAGTCATTAAAAAAGTTAGTTGAAATTTTTTGAACTGAATCATATGCATGTAAAGGATCTATATTGTAAAAGAGAAAGACATAGAAGCCTGAAATAACTGCTACGGTAAATAAAAAGACAGCAATAGTTCCCAGTTGGTAAAGGGGATTGAGTTCTGTAGAATAGATGCGGCTGAAAAAAGAAGCAAAACGCTGGTAAAGTTGATGGCCTTTTATTCTGACCGGTAGAATTTTTATTGCTTCATTCATTGATGCGGGCAGTTTTAAAAGTTTTCAGCAGGAGAGTAGAGATGATAATAATAAAAAATATTCCGGCACTGGTGGAAATTATAAAGCCCCAGTTCAGCAAATAAGTTTTTGTAACCGGATCAAATGCGAAACATTTCAGGTAAAGACCTTTGAAAAGACTCAGCCTTGTTTTTTCGGTACTGGCTTCCAACACGGCCAGTTTAATATCTTTTGCTTTTGGAGTTAATCCATAAATGTATCTTGAAATTCTTCCACTCGGAGTAAGAATAATAATCACATTGGGATGAATAAACTCCCCGCTCTTGGAAATATCATATTGATAATCTAAAGATTTCAACAATTTTTGAATTTCGGGATAAGAAGCAGTGGTGGCTCTCCAGGCTTCACCATCAATATTCCAATGGGATTCAAAATTTTCAAGTTCTTCTTTTCTATCACTACTGTCGAATGAAAAACTAACGATAAAAAAATCTTTCCCAAGTGTTCCAAGTCTATCTGTACTTTCTTTTAACCCATTACTTACAATGGAACATGTGGAAGGACATTTGGTATAAATAGGGCTAAGGATGATTGGCTTTTTATTCAGTAAAGAAAACAATTCATATTGTCTCCCTTTGGCATCCTGCAGTAAAATGTTTTCCACCTTGCGGCCGATAAATTTATTTTCATCAGGAAGATTGAAACTGCTGCACAGGAATAACAGCATACATAATAGTATGAATTTACTTTTTAACATTGTCTACAGCGTTTGGCGAACAACCGGGGCTTCCATAGGAAACCCCGTGTCGCCTTACATAAGCAGTCAGTCCCGGTTCATTAATTTACATTCCATGTTGCAGCCAGCCACTTCCAGTTCAAGAAAAACAGAACAAGGAAAGTAAGCAGGAACAATAGGGTGAGTATAAGGGTACCGGGTGCCTCATACCCTTTATGTTTCTTACCTTCCGGTGCCAGCGCAGAAATTTTCAATTGCATATCCTGCGGTCCATTTACTCTTGGCCCAAAGAAAACAGATACTACTACCTGTAAAACCCAGAGAAGCGCTGCTGTAAATGCAAGAGAGCCGCCCAACATCATCAGGGTCCAAAAGAAATCAACGGCAGGATTAAAATTGTGTGTAAATGGCCCACCGCTGAATGATGCGTCCCAGTGACGGCGGGGTACACCAAACTGACCCAGCACAATCATGGATACAGACAATATGGCTATGCCGATGAAAAATAACCAGGGTATTGCTTTCGCAAGTTTAAATGCTACAATTTTTCTGCGAAATATTAATGGAATGAGATAGTAAGTAATGCCCATGAATGTAAGCGTAGTGCCAATTACAACTGTTCCTTTAAAATGACCGGGAATTGCCAATGTATTGTGAACAATAATATTGGTTTGCTCCATTCCGAAAATAACTCCGGTGGTACCACCAATAAAACCAAATCCGATACAAGCCAGCACAATGGATGAAAATGCGGGGTTACCCCAAGGCGCTTTACTCAGCCATTCAAATAATCCTTTACTGTATCCCCATCTTCTTTGTGCCGATTCAATAGATGATGGAACAGCAAATGCATGTATCATTGATGCCAATACAGCGAGATACATTGCATAACTGGTGTTCCAAACTTTCCATGCACTGCTGAGTCCGGGGTCAGTCATGAGGTGATGTGCTGAAGCTAGGCAGATAAAGAAAATGTATAAAACAAAAGCCGTTCTTGAAATTCTTTCATTGATACTGGTGCCTCCGACAGCTAAAAAGGATACGAGATACCAGATACTAACCATGGCCGCCACATTGATTTGTTGTGATGAGTGGCCAAGCCCCCACCAGATCAGTTTGTACATTCCAGCATCAATATTCTGAATCAACCCGACTGACCATAAAAAAGTTGGAATATAAATAATAGCTCCTGATGCAAGAGTGATAACTGCAATGATTGCGGCCGCCATCAAACCATATGTGAACAAGGGTAAGGTTTCACCATAAGTTTTTTCTTTTCTTGCAATCATCAGATTACCGAAGAAAAGAGCTACGCCCAGTAAGGCGCCAACGGCAAATAAAATAATGCCCAGATAATATAATGGATGTGCTTTTATGGGAGCATAAGATGTCATCATCACATCGGCTTTTCCACTCAGCACCATTACATTTACCATAATCATACCTCCAACCATTAATATAAAAGAAAGCCATCCCAGTTTCGGGGCACAGAATCTTGTATTTAACACAACGGTGGACCCAAAATACAAACCGGCTATTTCAAAAAACACAATCCAGAAAATGAGGGCATTTAATCCATGAAATGTGACCAACCGGTAATACCATTCTGCGGAAAGTAAATGCACCGGTTGATAACGGGTAAATACCAGCAGGATAGCGCCAACTATAGCCATTAATAAACAAACAACTGCTACCACGGCGTTCACCCGGATAAGTGTTTGTGATCTCAGATCCACTTTGAAGCCGGTGATATCGCATGTGCGGTGAGGTATATTTAGTAAGGTATCCATATAATTTTTTTTAAATTATTTTTTCAATGATTTGATGTAAACGATCAGCTGATCGATCTCTTCATTGCTGACTGTCAAAACCGGCATCAGGACCTTTTCAAATCCTTTGGTGATTTTTTTCTGTGGTTCAAGAACGGATTCTTTAATGTATTCTTCATTCACTATTACATCTGAAGTATTTCCATCGGCAATTACCGTTTCTTTTTTACCAAATAATCCATTCCAGGCCGGAGCCAGTAGTGTGGTGCCATCAGTTTTATGGCAGGTTACACACCCTTTCAAAGTATAAAGTTGTTCCCCGGCTGACATCATTTCCGCTTCTGTTTTGGGCACTCCGGCATTTGCCGAATCTTTTTTAAATACTGTGGGAGCTTTCAATTTGTCATATCCATATTTAACTAAATCCGCATCTGATTCAATCACCACTATTTTTCCTATCATAGTATGATGGCCGATGCCGCAGAATTCATTACAGATAATTTTAAATTCACCGCTACTGGTAGGTTTAAAATGAAGTACATAATCATAGCCGGGGTAAATCTGGAAATTCATATTGACAGGCTGAAGAGAAAAGCCATGCATCAGATCTTTGGATGAAATGTGAATATTGTACTGTTCATCTTTTTTCAGAATCAGCACAGGTGACCAGCGCCACATTTCACCCATCACCAGCACATCACTGTTCGGTTCAGGCTTTACTACCGGCACCCCGTTATCCACTCCCATCATATTCTTTTTGAGATAGGCCTCAGCCATTTTAGCGTATTCTTTTGGCGATGTGCGGTAGGTGACATTAGATGGATTTTGTTTTCCATACACGTGCCACATAATCATCCATACAAAAAGCATAATGCAAAGCAATAGTGATATCACCATCCACATTCTTTCATCTTTAGCCACCGGTTTGTGATACCAGCCCTGGACAGGTGTTAGTAAACTCATAACAAAAATTTTAAGTGAAGAATGAATTATTTAAGGATCTGATCTTTCAGATCGCCGGGAAACTGGGGCAGGTTGGATAATTCCATTACTCCCCAAATGAGATAAAAGATGGCGTAAATAGTAACGCCGATAAAGAGGAGCAACATGTAATCATCCATAATCATTTTCCAGAAAGGAGTTTTTTCATTCTCCTCGTTGATGTTATTTTCCATGTTGTTTTGGTTTGAAGTGAAACAATGCTCGCAGGCCAAATTTACCTGCTGTGATTGCTGCATTTCTTTGTCATACAGCTGTTAATTCTTTAAAAAGTATGTTTTCGTAAAAAAGACAGGGAGGTATGAAATGAAACTTATAGAGATTGATCAGCGGAGGTAACTGCTTCTAGTTTTTGAATATCCAGTAATTTGAAATGCTTTGCCCTGAAATTAATCAGTTTTTCATTTTTAAAATCTGTAAGAACTTTTGAAACCTGTTCTTTTGTAGTAACGGTAAGATCGGCTATTTCCTGTCTTGTTAAATGAATATGTATGCCGTTGGGTTGTAATTTGTATTTATATACTTCTGCAATATGCAATAATATACCGGCAATTTTTTCTCTGACAGTTTTATGCACCAGGTGAAGGGTTCTCATTTCGATATTTTTCATTTCTCCGAGGTAGGCTTTTATAATTTCTTTGCGGAAGTCGGGGCAGTTTTCCATCAGGAATTGGAAATGATGAGTGGCAAGGAAACAAACCTGTGAATTTTCAACTGCCACAACAGAAACCGGGTACTGGTTAATGCTTTCGGTAATCCGATGTCCAATAATATCACCTTCTTTTGCCAACCGCATGATTAACGGCCTGTTCTTTTTACCATTCAGCTCAATTTTTATTACACCTGATTTTACAAAAGCTACATTCAATGCCTCTTTTCCTTCATTGAAAATTTTTTCGCCCCGTTTAATTTGCCTAAAAATTTTTTTATCAGTAATTTCTTTTAATACATGACTGCTGCAGTTATTTAAAACAGAGCAACCCCTTGCCCTGCAGGTGAGGCAGGATGGATTTGAATAGGTCATACAGCAATTGTTTATCCTTTTAAGAAATACGGAAAAGCATTTTTTAATAAAAAAACTTTCCGTTGTATTTTCTTAAGGGTAAAATTTCAGTTTAACATTGCAAAGACAAATGATTTTCGGGAATACCCGGATGATTTTAGTCAGTTTTGCTCTCCATTGAGGAAGCAATGCTCAAGGTCTACAGCAAAGTTGCCCCCATTTTGGGGGCAACTGGTTTTATAAATCCTTCTTTTTAAAAATTCGTAATGCCCCCCAAAGCGGCAGGATGATCCAGAGAAACATGATACCGACAGTAAACAGAATACCCGAGCCACTGCCGAAGAAATCTTTGTACAAAGCGCCGGTATATCCCATCAGTGCACTTACATCCATTTTCAGCATTATTGAAATTCGGCCAAGATCAATCGGGTTTAAAGCGGTTAAGACCAATGTTAATTTTTCAAGGGGGTAATCGCTGAAGGTGAAAAGAATTAATAAAATCAATCCATCATAGATTAAGGCAAAATAGAACCATAACAGCAATGCAAAGCCAATGCCTCTTGCTTTATCTCTTGCGATCACGGAAGTTAGGAATGCCAATGATGTAAATACTAATGTCAATGCCCCCCCCGTAAATAAAAATGAAAAACCAATGGCGTCTGGTGAATACACAAGAATAGGTATACCCACACCGATAAGAAAACTGCTTAATAAAGAAACGCTGACTCCGGCATATTCGCTTAAAAGTATTTTCCTCCGGCTCATTGGCTGGGAAAGCATTAATTCGATAAACTCATACGAATTATAATAGTGAATGGTGGTGAAGATCATGCTGATCATCGGGACTACTATAAGGATAATAGTCAACAGACTCATAATTGCCTTACTGCTGTTTTCTTCCATATTAAATAAACTGAAAGAAACGAGAAACAAAAAGAGAGTATAGGCAAGAATTATTTTGCTTCTTACAATATCGTAGAGAACGTATTTTGATAGTTTTAACATAAGCCTTATTGAAACCTCTTTTCAGAGAGTGGTTTATTAATAAATATTTCCTTCTTTATTTATTTCAAACATTTTATCAATCCATTCGTTACTGAATTTTTCTCCTTTCATAATTCTTGCGATCGCTTTTCCCAGTTTTAGTTCGCCGGTTTCTTCCCGAAGTGATTCTATTTCTTTAAAAAACTGAAGTTTCCCTTCCTGCATATATATAATATGAGTGGTCAATTCATCAAGATCACTAAGTATGTGGGAGGTGATCAGGATGAGTTTCTTCTTCATTTTTTCTTTAATAATTTTTTCTTTTAATATTTCCGAGGCAAGCGGATCAAGGCCAGCGGTTGGTTCATCCAGGATCAATACTTCGGGGCTGAATAGAAATGACAGGGCAGCGCTGACTTTTTGCCTTGTTCCGCCAGAGAGGGTACGCATTGGTTTATCAGCAATCTCCCCAAGTTTAAATTGATGATATAGTTCTTCGTCCAGTTTTTCAGCAGGAACATTGCGTATATTCTTCAGCATTTTAAAAAGCTGCCCTACTTTCATATTGTCAGGATAGCGGCCAATTTGCGGCATATAACCAATTTGGGAGCGGTAAGAAGGATCACCATTAATAAGTTCATTATTGAAATATATTTTTCCAGAATCCGCTTTTACCATTCCAAGAATACATTTTATGAGTGTGGTTTTACCGGAACCATTGGGCCCGATTAAAGAAACTACCTGGCCTTTTTCAAATAAAGCATTTATCTCAATTAATGCCTGCAGCTTTTTAAATCGTTTGTTTATGTTTTCAATCCGGATCATAATTTGTTAGGCTTTAGCATAGGTTTATCATCAATTAAATTTTCTGGTGTAAGGCTGGGAATTGCTTTTTCAGCCTTATCTAATAAAGAAACCATAAAACTTCTGAGCAGGATGAGAGCATTCGGATTTTCTTCCACTATCATTGAATACATACTGACAGGATGATAAGGAACATCCCCGATTCCATCTTTATTCCTGTCATAGCCTTCATATTTATCCCAATAGTTGTTATAGAATTTGTTTAGCATCATGGTACCATTAGTAGAAATTTCAAAACTGTTACCATAAAAATTGTTCTGGTAAAAATTATTGTCATCGCAACTTGCCTGTACTTTAATGGCCCATCCATTTTCTTTAAAAATGTTTTGAGATATCTCAATCCGGCTGCTTCCTTCCATGTGAATTCCCACTGAGTTTTTAAGAAAAGAATTGTGTTGAATACGGCTGTCACTTATATCTTTTAAAAGTATGCCATAAGAAGAGGCTCCCCAATTCTGTTCAAAAGTGTTTCGTTCCATTGTTACGTTATGAGAATACATGACGGCTACGCCGGCTCCATTATCATTGAATGTATTATCGAAATAGGAATTGTAATGGGAAAACATGAAATGAATTCCATAACGTATATTTTTTGTGCTGTAATTATTCCGGATCATGGACTCGGTTACAAATTCAAAATATATACCATCGCGGTGACCGGAAATGCGGTTATTTTCAATAAGGGCATGATTACATTTCCAGAGATGGATACCATTTCCTGTAGTTTGCTCCATAGCAGGAGAACCGGTTATTGTATTGTTACGGATAGTAACATAGGAGGAATTGGAAAAATGAATACCAAAATAAGCATTGATTACCTTGTTATTTTCAACAAAAATATTTTTCGCATCAATTACTTTTACAGAAGCATAATCGTTCATGGCTGACGATCCGCTATTTTGAAACTGGAAACCTTTGATGGTAATATCAGAGCCACTGACTGTAAATATTTCATATTTATTTTCACCATCAAGAATTGGGAAGTTCTGACCTGCCAGGGTAAGTGATTTATTAATTACAATATTTCCTTCTTTATAAATACCGGGAAGAACCAGAATGCTGTCTTTATTCTTAGCAATTTCCACTGCTTTACGAATTGTAGTAATCGATTGATTTTTTCCAACTACAATTGTTTTAGCAAAGGTGGGTATACAGTAAATAATCGTTGGTAATATTAAAATGAGCCGTAGCATTTTTCTATTCTATCTTATTATAAAGTTCGTTCCAATTCAGTTCTTTTCCGGGTTTATCTGCCAGGAATTTATCTGCTGCATCTTTAGATGAAAAAGCTGCTGCATTAAAATTCATTGGACTACGGATGGCGTCACTAGCCGCAAAAATTGCTTTATTTACATTGATAAAATCATTTTGCTTTTCAAAATTGATGACTGCGGTTTGTGCAATATCTTTTTGTTCCAGCAAGCCGGACTTTAAGTAGCGTACCATACAACCTACATCATCAAATTTATAATTTTTACCTTTTTTTGTAACCAGTTCACCACCGAATTTCGGATCGATAATTCCCATTTTACAGTTATAACAAATATCAGTTCCATATTTAAATGGCTCAACTTGTGTTGAACAGGAAGCAAACACCAGCAATGAAATTAGAGCAGTAATCATGGCAGTTTTCATTTTAATTTCATTTTATGTGAACGATACCATCCATGCAACCAAACCAGGAAAGCAATTGTAGCAGCGCCTATTACAATCCATCCACCAATGTCAGGAAAAGAATAGGCATCAAAATTCAGCAATCGTTTATGACCAAACATTGGAGGTTGGTAAGAGAGGCCAGGTACTTTAATCGGGGCTGTTGGATCAAGATCGTGTCCATATTCATAACCCCAGCGATAAAAATCAAACATGGCAAATGCACCACCAAAAGCGGTAAAAACAAGATACCAGAATAAAACTTTTCTGTTACCGATTACAGATACGGCAAGACCAAGAATGATATAGAATCCTACTATATAGGTGAGGAAAGAAAATTCAGGAAACATTGCCACATTAATTTTCCTCATGCCTATATAATGATTCAAGCCGTTGATAATATCTACCTGGCCTTTTATATCATTCAACCATATTTTCATAGTTAAACCTTCGGGATATTGAGGAGCAAAAAGATCAATTCTCCAGATAGGCGTG
This sequence comes from Sphingobacteriales bacterium, assembly GCA_023251235.1. Taxonomy (GTDB): domain Bacteria; phylum Bacteroidota; class Bacteroidia; order Chitinophagales; family Chitinophagaceae; genus VBAS01. The sequence goes on from JAHEZE010000014.1 coordinate 32,755, forward strand.
AAGTAAGTAAGGATTAATGATAGAGAGATAATTGCTATAATGATCCGGGAAGAAGTACTTAATTTGTTCATGGTTTTCGTTTAAAAAAGAGGCCGGAATAAATTCGAAGCCGGCCCACATCAGTTATTAAAAATTTCTTCAGAAATTACTGTTTTTTGGCTGGTGGTAACAATACGGCATCTACTACATAAATAATCCCATTGGATGCTGGAATGGTGGCTATAACATTTGCAGAACCATTCACCATTACTTTACCATCTTTTATACTTAAAGTTATATCATCAAGGTTGACCATATTTATTTTCTGGCCATCCTGCATATTTTCAGTTTTATATACTCCGACAGCTACATGATATTCCAGTATATTCCGGAGATCTGCTTTTTTATCATCTTTCATTAAGCCTTCTACAGTGCCTGCCGGCAATTTATTAAAAGCATCATTTGTTGGTGCAAAAACAGTAAACGGACCTGCGTTAGCTAAAACTTTTACATAGTCTGCTTGTGTTAATGCCGCAACAAGAGTGGTATGATCTTTTGATCCAACTGCAATTTTTACAACATCTTTTTGTGACACATCATCTTTAACTGCTTCCTGACCGGCTGTAGCAGTTGCTTCGGGGGTTTCAGTTTTAGCGGGTTCAGTATTGCTGTTGCATGCAACAAATACAAGTACAAGAACAGCAGGTAATATGTTTAATATCTTTTTCATAATTATTTTTTTTAAGTATAGATAAACCACTCCCTTAAAAGAGGGAGCGGTTTATGAAAACTATTTTTTATCTGTTGTGGTTGTAACTGCAGGAGCTGTTTTACCGGTACTAAATGATATCGGAACATTAGAACCGGCAGCGCTTACTCTTATATACCCCTGCATTTCCTGGTGCAATGCAGAACAGAAATCAGTACAATATATTGGATATACACCCGGCTTTTCAGGTTTCCATGCCAGTGTTTGAGTTTCACCTGGCATAATGAGTAGTTCAGCATTATTTGCTCCTTTTACTGCAAAGCCGTGTGGCACATCCCAATCCTGTTCAAGATTAGTTACATGGAAATAAACCATATCACCCATTTTTACACCTTCTATATTGTCTGGGGTAAAATGGGATCTGATTGCTGTCATGTAAACATGTATTTCATTTCCTTTGCGCTCTACCCTGGCAAACTTATCTCCAAGTGCTGCATAAGGATTTTTATTTTCTTCTATCTTATAAATTTTCTGACTGTTTTTCATAATCAAAGAAGCTGGTATTGCCTCCGCATAGTGTGGTTCGCCAATGGTGGGGAAGTCAAGAATCAATTTCATCTTGTCACCGCTGATATCATACAATTGTGCACTTTGAGCCAGCTCGGGACCTGTAGGCAGGTAACGGTCTTTGGTTATTTTATTGTAAGCAATAAGATACTTACCCCATGGTTTTCTTGTTGGGCCTCCCGGAACACTCAGATGGCCTACGGAATAATAAGTTGGCACACGGTCTACCACCTCCAAAGATTTTACATTCCATTTTACAACTTCAGAAGATACAAAGAAAGAAGTATAGGCAAATCCATTATCATCAAATTCAGTATGCAAAGGTCCGAGGCCCGGCTTCTTAACTTCACCATGAAGAACTGCATCATATTTCAATACTGGGATACCTTCATAGTCTCCTTCATAATTTTTAGCAGCAATGGCGGCCTGAATTTTTGTAAATGAGAATACAGGAATTACGGCTGCCAGCTTACCGCTTCCTACAATATATTCACCAGTAGGATCTGTATCGCAACCATGTGGAGATTTTGGACAAGGCATAAAATAAACCATGTCGGGACAATCTTTTGGATCCAGCATCATCACCTGATTTTCGATGGCAGAAGATGCCATCTGTTTTTGTTCATCATAAATATTATGCGCATATTTTACTGACTGCAATTTCCCTTTTCCCGCTTTTGCATATTCTTCTGCTTTTTTCCAGTTTACACAAAGAATAAAATCTTTATCTTTTTGAGTAGAGTTAACTTCAAGAAGCGTATTGGCTCTTTCTGAATTATAACAGCTAAAAAACATCCAGCCATGTGATTTTCCTTTGCCAGCCCGGGCAAGATCAAAATTTACACCCGGTAATAAAATCTGGAATGCAATATTCATGTTTCCTGAAGTTTTATCAACACCAATAAAACTTACGGTACCATGGAAATTTTGTTTATAAGTATTGATTGGAACATCTCCATTACTATTATCCATTGGGATACTAAAACGGGTACCGGCTACTACGTACTCAGAATTTTCTGTAATAAAAGGAGAGGAGTGGTTACCTGCGCTGTTGGGAATTTCAATAATTTCTGCTGTGCGGAAAGTTTTTAAATCTATCCGGGCAATACGCGGAGTATTGTTTCCATTTCCAAAAACCCAGCGGCCATCCTGGATGCCATCAGTTTCAGATAATGCTATATGGTGCAGATCATCCCAGGGAACGAAACCATGTGAAGTATTCAGCATTGCTTTTGTTTCCTCACTATATCCATATCCTTTTTCAGGATCTACAGAAAAAACGGGAATGACACGAAACAAACGACCGGATGGAATTCCATACACTGACATTTGCCCGCTAAAACCTCCGGATACAAAGTTGTAAAATTCATCATACTTGCCGGGGGCTACATACACTTTTGATGCGGCATCACCACTAACCGCTGATTGAGCTCCTTTTGGTTTACAACTTTGCAGCCAGGTAAAAGTGGAGGCTGTCAAAGCAACCAGCAGGAATGTTTTGAATAAAGATTTCATGTTACTTGTTTTAGCGTTAAAAATTAATTTTCGACTGTTGTGTTTATCCTATCGTTGTAATCGTTTGTATGGGTATTGCAGTATTGGAGCTGACATTATTTTTCTCCATCATTGCTTCTCATAAATTCCAAAACTTTTCTTGCATCTTCTTTTGCAAGATTCTGGTTGGGCATTCTTACCATACATAATTCCAGCAATTTTTGCGCTTCAGGGTCTGTTTCAAGCATCATATCTACATTAGTAGCCATATTCATAATCCACAATGGCTTTCTTCTTTTCGTAACATTTTTCCAACCGGGGCCAACAAGCTTATCTTCAGTCAGTCTGTGACAACTTTGACATTTTAATTCATAAATATTTTTACCAAAGGTTACCCATTCTGCATTTAATGGATTTGTGATCTGGATATCACTTTCTTTTAGTTCTGTACCATGGGTTTCCGGTTGGTTTTTTTGAAGTTCCTGAAGGTCTACTTGCTTGGCGTTTTTATCAACGCCGCCACCGCATGACATAAATAAAATAACACCTGTTAATATCAGGGTTTCTGCAATCATTGTTTTTAGTTTCATTTTTCTGATTTTTTGGTTTAAAACATAAAAGATACGAACATCTTTTATTCCACAAAAGTATCTGAGGGTAAAAAGGGGCATCATGATATGAGTCAAAATATAAGATGATATTAATCACCTGCTTTGGCAAACAGCCCTGTTATTTTTGGCTGAAATACATTGGCATGTTCTTATCAAAATCTTTCGGGTATGCTTTACGGGGTATATTATATGTGTCATTAGTGCAGGATGAAAAACGGAAAGTGCAGATAGATGAAATAGCCGATAAGCTTTCTGTACCCAAACATTTTTTAGGCAAAATCATGCAACAGGTGGTAAAGGCTGGTTTACTTCAATCTACTAAAGGACCCTATGGTGGATTTTTTATAACACCAGATACATTAAGTTCTCCTTTGATGAAATTGGTTGAGGTTACTGATGGAATGGATTTGTTTAAACTATGTGTATTGAAACTGAAATTTTGTGACAGCATCAACCCATGTCCATTGCATCAGGACATGGAAGAAATGCGGGACAAGCTGATGAAAGTATTTACAAATACTACCATCGGCGATTTATTGAAGGATAATAAAAAAGTAAATATCAGGAGTTTGGCAGCCAATTATTAATTGTCATTAACAGAAATGATAAAAGTCATTACTGTTTAATTTCAAGAAAGTTAATTTACCAGAAATAAATTTTAAATCACAGTATACATTTCTATGCAAGCATTCAAAATAGATGCTACATCATTTGTCAGCGATATAGTCACTCATGATTATAGGAGTGCTGATGTTTTTCGTAAATATGACATAGATTTTTGCTATGGAGGCAAGTGGTCTTTAGAATTGGCCTGCAAAGCCAAAGGCCTGGATACTGAAGAAATATTAAAAGAACTAAAGCGTTCAATGAGGCATTCTGTTTCAAGCGCTTCATTGGAATTTGATGAATGGAATATTGATTTCCTGGCTGATTATATACTGAATATTCATCACCGGTTTTTGAGTAAAGCGCTTCCGGAAGCAAATGATTATGTAAAAAGGTTTCTCGAGGGTCACAGAAAAAAATATCCTGAGATGGCGGAACTTGAAACTATTTTGCAGAGAATGATGAAGGAAATACCCCCCCACATGAAAAAAGAAGAAGATGTTATTTTCCCGTATATTAAACAAATAAATCATGCCTGGCGTCACCGAGAGTCGTATGCCAGCTTGTTGATCCGCACCTTACGCAAACCGGTAGAAGAAGTGATGCAAGGGGAACATGAAACTGTTGGCAAACAACTTCATCGTATAAGGGAAATCACTAATCATTATACCCCTCCGGAAAATGCCTGTGTTACGCATAAAATAACTTATAACAAACTTCAGGAAATGGATAATGATCTGGTTCAGCACATCCATCTCGAAAACAACATTCTTTTCCCCAAAGCTATTGCTATGGAAAAAGAATTACTTCAAAGTTTTTAATAATCAACCGGCATCTTTCATTTCTAATTACACAGGTCATCCGCTGCTGTGATGTAAATCATTGCCAATACATTTTAACCAGAATAATTTTGGGTAAAGAAAATTTATATGAGTGAGAAACCAGGCAATCAGATTTTATTTACATCAGAGTTAAAGTGGCCAGATAATAAACACAAAAGGCATGCTACAGCAATATGCCAACCTGTTTCAATAAATACTCCTCCTGAATTCGGTGGTAAAGAAGATAAATGGAGTGCAGGGAATTTATTTCTGAGTTCTATAACCACCTGTTATTTAAGCATGCTTTTGGCGTTCTCAAAAAAAATGAAATTCAAAATCTTTCGTTTTGAGTGCAGTATTACCGGGCAGGTAGAACTGGAAGAGGGAAAATATAAATTTACCTATATACATATGTATCCGAAAGTCAATGTTAAAGATGAGGCAGCAGCAAAAAAAGCGGAGCTAGCCATGGAAAAAACACAGAACAATTGTTTAATTTCTACCTCCTTAAATGCCCAGGTCATCTATCATGGTGAAGTGGCAATTGGGGCACTTCAAAAAAATAAAACCAACACTACGATTATTAAAAGAAAATTATTAGAAGTAACCCCGGGGAGATTAATGATTGTTTAAGAAGCAGTGAATTAAGAAAATTTTTTAAACATTCTGTGCGTTTTAAGTAAACTTTTCCTTTAATTATTTTTCAAAACAGATGAAATTTTATTAAAAATTCAATCCGTATTTTATTAAAGTATTTTTATTTATTCCTTTATATATTTACCAATTAATATCATCAGAATATTTTATTACGAATGCACAAATATGAGCATATAGAATCTCTGTTTGAAAATGCAACTGAAGGAATTATTCTTACAAACAGATCAGGGGAAATTGTGTTAATGAACCCTGCTGCAGAAAAAATGTTTGGTTATCATAAGGGAGAAATTATTGGCAGTTCTATCGAAATCCTTATTCCAGAAAAACACAAGCCTCATCACGGAGAGTTAAGGGAGGAATTTTATAAAAATCCGGGAAACCGGGCAATGGGTATTGGGCGGGATCTGAATGGCAGGAAGAAAGATGGAAGCAATATCCCGGTGGAAGTCAGCCTAAGCCATTACAAACGGGATGACGAACTTTTCGTAATTGCCTTTCTGGTGGATATAACAAAACGAAAGGAAGTAGAACAAAATCTGATTGATAAACAAAGTGAATTGGAAAAAGTAACGAATGACATCAGGAAGCTGAATACAGAGTTGGAATTAAAAGTAGATGAGCGAACTCATATTCTGAAAGAAGCTTTGCAAAGGCTGGAGCAATCACAAAATGAATTAAGTGAAGCCCTGGATAAAGAAAGGCAATTAAATGAAATAAAAAGCCGCTTTGTTTCTATGGCCTCACATGAATTCAGAACTCCTCTGAGTGCAGTGCTGTCATCCGCTTCTTTGCTTTCAAAATATAATAAGGAAAGCGAACAGGAAAAAAGAGACAGACATATAACACGAATAAAAGAATCGGTAAAACACCTGAATGATATTCTGGAGGATTTTCTTTCCCTTGGCCGACTGGATGAAGGCAGGATTGCAGCCGATCCGTCCGAATTTAATATTAATGAAACTATAACGGACACGTTATCCAATTTTAAACTTCTTTTAAAAAAAGGACAACACTTCAATAAAAATTTTGAAGGAATAGAAATTTGTTATGCAGATAAAAAACTATTAAGAAATATTCTTATTAATCTTATTAGTAATGCTATTAAATTTTCGGTGGAAGGATCATCTATTGATATTGGCGTAACGGTAAATGAAAATCAGGGGGTAATAACCATAACAGATCATGGTATCGGCATTTCAAAAGAGGACCAGCAACATCTTTTCAGCAGTTTCTTCCGTGGCTCCAATGCACTAAACATTCAGGGTACCGGGCTGGGGTTGCATATTGTAAAACGATATATTGATTTAATGAGCGGAACTGTACATTTGCAAAGCGAACAAGGCAAGGGGACTACTGTCATTATTTCATTCCCTTGCCTCCAAAAGAATTAAATATGAAGTCAATTTTAGTCATTGATGACAACCGGGATATAAGAGAAAACACCACAGAAATTCTTGATTTGGCAGGCTATAAAACATTTTCTGCTGAAAACGGCAAAAAAGGCGTAGATATAGCTATCAAAGAAAAACCCGACGTTATTGTTTGTGATATTATGATGCCGGAACTGGATGGATATGGTGTTCTGCATTTATTAAGAAAGAATGCAGAAACTCAAAACATCCCATTTATTTTTTTAACTGCCAAAACTGAACGCAGTGATTTCAGAAAAGGAATGGAAATGGGCGCTGATGATTATATTACCAAGCCATTTGAGGATATTGAATTACTGAATGCCATTGAAATAAGGTTAAAAAAAGCGGAAGTTCTTAATAATATGTATCCTTCCTCTCTGCAGGGAATTAACCAGTTTATCAAGGATGTAAAAGGCGCTGGTTTTATGCAGCAATTGGCTGATAGATATGATATCGAATCATACAACAAAAAACAAACGCTTTACCAGGAGGGAAAACGCCCCCGGTTTCTATTTTATATTGTGAAAGGGAAAGTGAAAGGAATAAAAACACACGAAGATGGTAAAGAATATATCACTGATCTTTTCAGTGAAGGAGATTTTATCGGGTATCCCGCATTGATTGAAGATAAAAATTACGACGACAGCACCATCATTTTAGATGAAGCGGAAATTATGCAGATACCGAGGGAAGATTTTCTTCAAATGATCTTTGGCGATATAAATATTGCCACCAAATTCATCCGCATCATTACACAAAATGTAAAAGAAAAAGAAGAAAGACTGCTGAGCCTGGCATATAGTTCACTTCGTAAACGGGTGGCCAAAGCTTTGGTGGATATTCACAGTAAATTCAATACAGAGGGGGAGAATAAACCCATTGAAATTTCGAGGGATGACATTGCACATTATGTAGGAACAGCCACTGAATCACTGATCAGGACATTAAGTGATTTTAAATCAGAAAAATTAATAGAGATTAAAGATGGTAAGATTTCTATAACTAATCTGGAGAAACTTAAACATCTTCTGTATTAAAATAAAAATGCCCCCGCTTTTCAAATATCAGCGGGGGCTCTTTTCAGCGCCATCCCATTAATTCACAGAGATGTTTTTGATTTTTTTCAATTCCTTTACTTCCTTTTTTGGAATGAGAAGTCTTAGTTCCCCGTTTTCGTACTTAGCATCAATTTTGTTGAATTCGCATCCTTCCGGCAGAGTGAAACTGCGCATCCAACTATTGTAGTTGTATTCACGGCGGTTAAAACGACCATGCTCTTCTTTTTCTTCTTTTTCTTTCTCTGCACTGATGGTCAGCATGTCATTAATCATTTCAACTTTGAAATCTTTTTTCTCCAGCCCGGGAGCAGCTACACAAAGTTTAAACTCCTTATCTGTTTCTGTTACATTTACAGCCGGCACGTTCATTACCTTACCAAAATTGAAAAACTCATCTAACGGGGCATTGAAGAATTTTTCCATCCAGCCGCTGTCGAATAAAGTCGGCCAGGAAGTTTTGGGTTTATCAACGGCTCTTGTTTCCATAAATTTTATTTTAAAGTAAATAATTTTGTTAACGGGTGCAATCTCGATTATTTTCCTTCTTTAAAAAATGATGGTGGTGTGAGGAAAAAGTGATTGTCATCAGTGATCCACCCGGTTTTCCAAAAAATCATCAATATCTCTTTTCTGCTTTTTGGTTGGTCTTCCGATTTTACTTTGTCTTTTTCCTTTATGAAAACTGGCAGCCCAGAATTTTATCCGGTCTGATTCTTCAGCCGGAATAATGTCTGCATAAAAATTAATTGCTTCACTGTATACAACCTTTTTAAATAATAAGCCAATATCTTTTATGCGCCATCGTTTTACTTCTGTCTTTATTTCGTAATCATCATCCATCTTTACTGTTCTGGAAGCTTTTGCCTGAGGCCATTGAACATTACTTTTCCATTTTCACAAGCTGCAGTAGCCAACGACCTGGTGTTATACATTCGGATAGACCAGAGATATTTATCGAGGCGGAGTTTTTCCTTTGCTGCTATTTAAAAGAAGCTTTAATTTTCCACAGTAAAAAAAGATACAGTTATCTATTTAATTAACGGGGATTTAATAATGGTAAATGATTTGCCCAATTTTCCAAGCGCCCTGTCTTTTTCGAATGCGGTAATTGTATACAAAGTAGGTTCTACAATCACTTTACCTGCTTTATCCATTGCACCCCACCCGTTATTATAGAAAGTAAAAATTCCGGTTTCTCCCGGTACAATATTTTCATATTTCGGTTCAATTATTTCAGTGCCGGATTTATCTATGATGCCCCATTTGGTTCCCGTCTTTACTTTGGCATATCCATATTTGAAACTCTCGCAATCATCATATTTCGGATTCACTATGTAATCTCCTTTCTGGTTTATATATCCCCATTTACCTTTTTCTTTTACAGCCAGCATTCCTTCGCTTGTAAATTTCAGTGTTTCAATTCCCGTTAAGGTTTTGAATATTTCTCCCTTTTTATTCATCAATTCAAATGTTTTACCATCACGGCTTACTACTGCCACATCCTCCCAAAATTGATAGCCTGAAGTTGCTGCAATAGAAAATTCTTCCTTCAACTGTGTATTTAAATAATAATAAGTGTTCTGGTTATTGCCTTTTCCTTTTACAGTTCCAGTTGAATACCCGGATCTGAATTCTGTAATCTCATCATATTTTCTAGAAGTTTCTTTCAGGTTACCATTTTTATCAACAAAAAAGAAGTTGCTATCCTTTTTTATAATGCCCCAGCCTTCTCTGAAGTTATATGCACTTTCATAAACAACCGGAACAATCACATTTCCTTTATTATCTATATATCCATTCTTGGTTTTGCCATCAGTTATTTTACTCACTTTCGCTATGCCATCTACAAATCCATTAAAGCTATCATAATCACAAGGGATAATTTTATTTCCATTTAAATCAAGAAAACCGTATTTGCCATTGGATTTGCATTTATAACCGGCAATGCCATTGGAAAAAGAATAAATTCCATCACAATCATCAATTGTTTTAATCACTTTTCCTGTTTTGTCCATCAGTACATAGGGCTTTTCTGCATCTTCATAAATAGTGTATCCACTATCTCCAAAAAAATAATATTTTTCTCCTTTGCTGTCAATGGTGCCAAAATCCTTACCAGCTTTAGAAATGTAATGTTGTTTTCCATCAGTCATTTTTACCCATACTCCACCCATAACATCAGCATTGATAGCCTCAAGATAAATTGGTGGGAGTACCCATTTGCCCGTTTTGTCAAGATAGCCAAAGCGATTGGTCTCCTGATTCTTTGCTTTAATCAATCCATATTGAAATAAACCCAAATTTCCGGAAGGATAAGTAAGAGGTATGATCTCATTGGCTTTTTTATCAATAAACCCATACAAAATGGTACTTCCTGAAGCGGCATTCTTTTTCCCAACTCTTGCCAGGCCATTTGCAAAATCATTGGCATCATCATAGCGGGTAACAATCGCTTCATTTCCTTTTAAATCAAGGTACCCGTATTTATCATTTACTGTGCATCGTATCATCCCTTCGCTGCATCCTTTTATAGCGTATACATTTTTTGCTTTTTCAAAAAGTAATTTGCCTGATTGATCCATGAATTTAAGCTGATCTCCTTTTGTTGCCTGTACTAATTTTTCCCGGCTGTAAGTGGTGATTGCATCATATTCATTTGGCAGAATTTGTTTTCCTGAAAGATCAAACAGTCCCCACTTCCCGTCTTTTTTTACTTTTATCAGATTACTATCCATCAGCATTTCATCGTATATTATTGGTATAATAGCTTTATTCTGTGAGTTGATTACGCCAAAAAGGTTTTTTCCATTTTCTTTTTTTAGTGCAGGAAATGCATTGTTTACCTGGTAATGGGTATAAACATTGTCATATTCAAACGGGATAATTATTTTTCCCGATTTGTCTATGATGCCCATTTTACTTTCTTTTTTAACAGCAATTATCCCTTTATAAAAGAAAGGAATTGAATTGTTATTCAGACTGTAGGAGTATTCGGCAGAGATAACAACTTTTCCGGTTTTATCCATATAACCGAATTTGTCGTTTGTTTCAAATCCAAATAGTCCTTCTCCTTTGTATTCTACTCTATTAAATAGTAAGCCGGTCTTAACTACAAAAGCCGGGTTAACCTGGCAAACAGCCATTACAGGAAATATTAGAAGCAGAATTAATATTCTCATTTTGGATAATTTGAATTAAAGTTATAAATAAAATTAAAAACCTCATTCACAAATTGAATGAGGTTTTTTTAAAGTTTTTTCTTTCAACATTTACATTTCTGCAAAATGCTTATGGAAATAAGGAATCGTTTCTATTCCCTTATAATAATTTGCCAAATTGAATTTTTCATTCGGACTATGCAGGTTATCACTATCTAATCCAAAACCCATAAACACAATTTTAATTCCCAGCTCTTCTTCAAACAGGGAACAGATTGGAATACTGCCACCACCACGCACCGGAATAGGATCCTTGCCG
>JAHEZE010000074.1 GCA_023251235.1 Sphingobacteriales bacterium
GATGGTTATCCCTTTGAAGAAAACGGTTTGGCCGGGCCGGTAAATAGACCGGTCGGTAAAAAAGAAGACCCTTCTGTTTGTAACTGAAAAATTTTCCTCTGTATCCGGGTTTCTATAATAATAATCCTGCATCCAGTCATCCATAAAAAGTTTATCGTCTTTGTAAGTAATATCGAGAGCATAGCTATAATTGTAGTTTTCTTTTTTCGGATTATTTAATTTAAAAAATCCATTACCATCTGTTCTATAAGAACTTCCTTTTTCTTTGACATACTTCGATTGTTTGTAATCATATTGTTGTTTCCATACCTGAATGTTTGCAGCAGCAAGTGGACTTCCTGTTTCGCGGCTAAGAACAAAATAGTCATTCCCCCGGTTCACAAAACTGATATTGGAAACATAAAATAATCTTGCACCTATTACAGACTTATTTGAAAAATTATCTGAGGCTGCCAATAAAATATATTCACCAGCGGGCAAAGCATCTGCTTTTATTTCTACAGAATGTTTTTGATAATCTGCTGTGGCAGGCAGAGTTTGTTGCCAGCTTTTGATCGGACTAGCAGCGATCAATTGCTTCCACAATTCTTCATCATAATTATTACTGAGCAGTTCTTTCAGCTTGCTATTGGGCTTGATGATACGCAGTTGTAAATTTTCAATATTCCGGTATTGAATTAATGCTCTGAAAACTTGCCCGGGTATATTTACTTTTTCAATAGAAAACTGCAATTCCTTTTTGTTGATTTCATTTAATAGATTATAGCAATTGGTCTTTCCTTCAGAAGAGTCTTTCTGCTGCAATATTCTTTCGCAAATTTCTTTTGCTTTTATTCTGTCGAAACGATGAGTTGTATCGCCTAAAGGTTTGTATTCGTCTGCATCATTATTGTATTGGGCTGCCAAAAGATACCAGGCCTGTGCAGCAGCCGGATGATCTTTATATTGCTGCCCGATATGATTAAGAGCTTTTCTAAATAAATCTTCTTTTTCAACATGAGTTGAATTTTCGTGGACAAATTCCAGTCTTTGAATGTCAGCATCCAGCAAGGCATCGGGTTTTGCGTCATTTAAATGAAAGGCTATCAGCTTTTGATAAATCAATAAGGCCTTATGCTGAAGAGAAGAGGAGTCTTTAGTAATAAATTTCCTTGTAATAAAATCTACAGCAGGATCAAATGCTGATGACTGGGCGATTTCAAATGCATAAGTTGGTTTTGTAATTTCTCTTTCATCATTTTTAAAATATTCAAGAGCCCGGTTAGCCAGAAGATCATAAAGCGTAGGACGCAGATGACGGACATTTCCTTTCAGTATGATTGCATCAAAGGGTTCAAGCTTTGTTTGCTGAAGTCGCTTTTCATCTGTGATAGATTGCGAGTTCAGGGCACTTATTTTTTTATGAAAATCTCCAATGCTCCAGGTACTGAAATCTTCTTTTTTAAATTGTTTAGTTTCTGTCCGGCCATATATCTTCCAGCGATTATTCTGAAAATAATTCCAATACACTTCGGCCAGCAGGCTTTTGAATATGGAAGCAACGGGTTCTTTATTTAATCCAATTTCTTTTTCAATCTCTTTTATCCCCGAAATTTCATTTTCTTCCCGGTTTTCCTGTTGCAGGCCAATCATATAAACGGCTGACTTTATTATCTGGGCCTCCTGTTTTTCTTTTTTAGCCAGGGTATAGATCTTCTTTACTTCAACTAAAGCAGATTTCGGAAGATTATTTTTGGTGATGAGTTCGTCCACCTTTTTCCATTCCTTTTCATAATTTTTTACCGGAACCTGTGCTTGACTGTTAATAATAAATAATGTGAAAAAAGCAATGAATGGAAATAAGGTCTTAAATGGTTGCATCAACATGCTGTTATTTTTTTACAAGTTAATTAAATGAACAGTTATATGATGCGGAGTTAATTAGTTTTTCATAAATCATTTTTTTCTTTGGAAGCAGAGATCATCAATATGACTTTATTTCAAATTCCTTTAACGTTTTCTTGCAATAATTTTCGATAGAATGGCATGGCTTTGGAAATGGCTAATGCAGAAACAAAGTATTTCACCCAAAAATTAAAGATTATGAAAACAATTTTTACCCTTTTATTAAGCACACTGTTCTCACTTTCACTCCTGGCTTATGATGGAAGCCGGCTTACCATCTCCAGCGTCAGTACCGTTAGAATGCAGGTAGAGGTAGATGGACGCCGCTACAATATGAATGATAATGAAGTTTCCATTAGAAGTCTTCGATCCGGTTATCATTCCATAAAAATTTACCGCGATAAAAAACAAAAGAATCGCATTTGGGATTTTGGGTTTGGTAATGGCCGCCAGGAAATCGTTTACAGCAATTCTGTTTACCTGAGAGAGGGCTATCATTTCGATATCCTTGTCAATCGTTTCGGAAAAACCTTTGTGGATGAACATCGCATTGACCGCAACGATGACTGGTATAATAATGATGATAATCGTTATGGCCAGGGAAGCGACCGTGATATTCCTGACTATCCTGAAAATCATAATAACCGGGACAATCGTGATAACAGCGATAATCGTGATCAGCGTAATGACAACAACTATAGCAGGGCTATGAATGATTATGATTTCAGCCTGACAAAACAGAGTTTACAAAAAGAGTGGTTTGAAAATACAAGAGTAACCACTGCAAAACAGATCATGGACAGAAATTATTTCACCAGTCAGCAGGCAAAAGAAATATTACTGTTATTCACTTTTGAAAACAATAGACTTGATCTTGCCAAATATGCGTATGGAAAAACAGTTGATAAAAACAATTATTTTATCATCAATGATGTATTTTCATTTAACAACAGTAAAGAAGAGTTGGCCCGTTATATCCGTGAATACAGGTAAAAAATCCAACCCCTAAAGGGGCTTAAGAAAAGTCTGATAATAAAAAATCCTCTTCTAAAAATGAAGAGGATTTTTTATGAAATCATTTCAATTAACGGAAGTTACAAATCTCCCCTTCAGGGGAGATTTAGAGGGGTTTCATTACTTCCGCTACTTTCTTTCCAATGTCTGCCGGGCTATTCACTACATGAATACCGCATTCACTCATAATTTTCATTTTAGCTGCCGCAGTATCATCGGCTCCGCCAACAATTGCGCCGGCATGTCCCATACGACGACCGGGAGGAGCAGTTTGTCCTGCAATAAAACCCACCACGGGTTTTTTATTTCCATTATCTTTTATCCAATTGGCCGCCTCTGCTTCCATACCACCACCAATTTCACCAATCATTACAATTGCATCCGTTTCCGGATCATTCATAAAATATTCCACTGCTTCTTTTGTAGTAGTGCCAATGATGGGATCACCACCAATACCTACCGCAGTAGAGATTCCAAGTCCTGCTTTTGCTACCTGGTCGGCAGCTTCATAAGTAAGCGTTCCTGATTTTGAAACAATACCGATTCTTCCTTTTTTAAAAACAAATCCCGGCATGATTCCCACTTTACATTCATCGGCAGTTATTACTCCCGGGCAATTAGGTCCAATCAATCTTGTATTACTTCCTTTCATATAGTTCTTCACTTTCACCATATCCTGCACCGGAATTCCTTCAGTAATGCATACTACCAAACGAATGCCTGATTCAGTTGCTTCCATAATTGCATCAGCAGCAAATGCAGGCGGTACAAAAATGATACTCACATCAGCCCCGGTATTTTTTACACAATCTGCTACCGTATTAAATACAGGCCGGTCAAGATGCTTTTGACTTCCTTTACCCGGAGTTACACCGCCCACTACATTCGTTCCATACTCAATCATCTGGGTGGCATGAAAAGTTCCCTCACTTCCTGTAAAACCCTGTACTAAAACTTTAGAATTTTTATTAACAAGTATGCTCATTCGATTTCAGGTTTATTGTTTATTTGAAGTTTCGCAAAAATAGGGGATTTAATATTTGGGTAACCGGCTTTTGAATCTTAGATCATCGTCTGTTGCTACGCTCAGTTCATCGTTCAGTAATTCTATTGAGCAGCCTCGTCCCTCTTATCCCTTCTCCAAAAGAGAAGGGACGGCATTTCTAATCTTTTCCAAACTATTTGTTCTTCCACATCAACTCAAGATATTTAATCATCATTTATCTGCAATTTCAAATATCATAAAGATTTTCATTAAGCTGGCATTGTGTGTATGCAAGTTCTCCCCCCGTTTGGGGAGTTAGAGGGGACTGGCCATTACAAATTCAACCAGTAAGTAAACTTTGCCACGATGGCTCTGTTCTTAGGCATAAAAGCAGTAACCAATCTTCCATTTACCATTGTCATCTGATCGCCAGAAGCAAAATAGTTATCGGTATAAACAAGAAAGAAATCACTTACAGGTTTGAAGCGCCACTGAAGCCGGGCATTGATATTGAAATTATTTGCCTGGTTATTGTATTGCAAAAAAGCATTGAAGAAAATTGTTTTACTAAATGATAATTCTGCTCTCGGTCCTATCAGCCATAATTCAGCATTACAATAAGGAGCAGGTAATTTAATCTTTGTATAATTAGCATCTAAACTGATGATGCCAAAAGTTTTCAACCTGTAACTCATGGAAACAAAATATTGGCCGGAGCTTCCATTAAAATATTTTCCAAACCTTGAGCCAATAGAATAAAAAAAGTTTTTTCTCGGATTACTTTTAAAACTTAGCCGGTTGCTGAAATATTGGTAACTGCTTCCTGCCGGTAACTTTAAACATCCGCTATTGGTTGGATCAAATGCATCAAACAGATAAGTGTAATCCCATCGCAACAAAGCTCCCCGCATTTCGGCGCCATTCTGAAAGGCAATCCGGAAAAATAATCCTGCATCCCAGTCAGTAATTCGTTTATCTTTTTTACCATAGAAGATATCAAAGTCTGGTCCTATCCACCAGTTGTTTACCCATTTGTTTATCCTTCCTTTTGGGAAAAAAACAAATGACTGCGACCCTTCACTTCTGTAATATCCGTTTCTGGGAACAAATCCCACATCGGCTTTATAATTTATTCCGACGTTTTCAAAACCAAAATTGTATTGTAAACGGGTAGAATTATGCTCAATGACTGAACCCAATGAATATTCCCCTTTCATCGTATGCGGTGAGATGCTTTTATGTAAAAAAAACTTTCCATTGATTCTTCCGTTTTTTGATGCCATGTTATAATCTAAACCAACAATACGGTTGAATTTTGAATCAGGAGTCTTGCTGTGAAATTCATCTTTGTTTACAAAAATCATTCCCAGGTTATTTCTCAATCCGATTCTGCGCTGAAAAGCAGCGGCTGAATAGTTGGTAGAAGGCAAATCGAATTTTACACTTTTGTTGGTTTGAATATTCAATAAGCCGATCCGCCAATCTTTATTGATACGACCACTCAATCTGAGGCCAGCTCTAATTGGTACTCTTACATTTTCACCTGTGTTCACATTACTGCCAATTCCTATTCTCCTGGAAAAAAAAGGATTTACGTTACTGAAACCAAAGCTTCCAAATAAATCATTGTTTTCAAGAAAGAATTGTCTTCTCTCAGGAAAAAATATTTCAAAACGACTCAGGTTGGTTACCTGCTGATCAACTTCTACCTGTGCAAAGTCCGGATTCACCGTCAGATCAAGATTGAGTGAAGGAGTAACTCCGATCTTGGCATCAAAACCCGCCTCAATATCGTTGTTGCCCCGTGTGTTTGCTTCAAAGTCTTTGCTTCTTCCAACCAGGGTAAAAGGAATAACAGAGATATTTGTTCCGGGAGAAGGCGGAGCATCATCCCATACCAGCTTACCGCTGAAATTTAAATCAATCATCCGGAAGTTTCTTGGTATCGGCGCCCAACTGCTCCGTTCATTATAGGTATGAGTATAACGGCAGAAATTAATATTCCATTCATTTTTTCCAGTTGCATTTAATTTATACCGCAGCGTTTTAAAAGGAATGGCAAGTTCTACAATAAACCTGTCATCATATCTGGTTGCTTCGCATTTCCATTTGTTGTCCCAATCAATATTATTATCAAATCCATTTGAACCGGTAAAGATGAGTGCTTCTTTTTGTACGCCATAGGGAGTAACAGCAAAATAAAGCCCGTTAAGTTTATCGCGAAAAGGATCAATGGTGACAAAGAAAATATCTGAACTGGCGTTGGGAAAATCACGCCGCAGACTTTGAACAATGTATTTATTGGGTTGGAAACAAATTCCGCTGATATACAGAAACTGATCATCAAAAGTAACTCTTGCGATAGTTTGTTTTTCGGCAACAGATGTGTCAAAAGGGAAATTCTGAATGAAATTTTTAGCCGGCGCTGCCGATTGCCAGTCGGCTTCATCCAGTTTGCCATCAATAATAATTTTGCCTTTGGCTTTTTTTATATGAGCTATATAAGTTTCATCATTAAATGCATTATTCTGTGCAAGCAATGAAAAATAAAACAAAGTAAATAAGAAGAGGAAAAATAATTTCATAAAAAGTGGCTGCAAGATAATTAAGCAATACTAAAGATGATGGGATGAATGAAATTTGCTGATATTATTTATAACCCCAGGTAAAAGAACCCCAGTAACTCTGCCAGTCAGCTTTTGCATCATTCTGAAGCCTTACCATTTTTACAAGACTAAGCATCCATTTGCCTGAAGGCAAAACCGGGAATTTTATTTCTCCGTTTTCATCGGTCAGCATTCCTGCTTTTATAGTGGAATCATTTTCGCGATGCCAGATTTTTACATGATAATTGGCAAGCGGGTAATTTTGAAAAATGACTTTTACGGAAAGAGAATCATTTTTTTTAACCAGGTATGGATTTGAAAGGGGGATAATTTCTAAAGGAAGATTAGTATTCACTGAGAAAGTTTTGTCATTTTCGTTTCCTACCTGGAAAATTGTTTTTGCACAGCGCTGATACCACTCACGGCCCACGCTGTCCATTTCATTATTTTGTTTGCGGTATTCAAGAGTTTCCGTTAATCCATCTTCCTGCAGGTATTCATTAAATTTATCCGCTTCCAGTTTAATGAATGTGTTAGTACTGTTAAAAGCAATAACATTTATTCCTTCATCAAGCATCGTAATTTCCAATGAGTCTCCCTTTTCTTTGCTGATGTATTTAGAAAGGTCATCTGAGACACCCCCATAATACAATTTCAATGATTGTGTCTTTTCATTGTTCCCCTTCCAGTTTTCGCCATCAAAATTTTCACCAACAAAAAAACGAACATTGATCTTTTCTCCTCTTTCGTAAATAAATTTATTGGGATCAAGCCAGAATTCGTGAGAAGAAAGTAGTGTGAATAAGATAAATAAGATAAAAAAGTTAATAAGATTTTTCATTTCAGAAAGTCTGATTTTGTTACATGTATTTTCTTAAGCTCCCCCTTTGGGGAGGTTGGTGGGGCCAATCATATCATCAATATTTCTGTCATTAGGTATTTTACCGGTTTCTTCCAGCATTCGCATTTCTTTTGCATCCTTTAAAAATTCAGACGCAAATATGAATTCGTTTAACAACTTGTTTTTGGAGAAAATTATTTCTTTGTTATTCCCTTCCCATTCTTTTTTACCCTGGTACAAATAAAGAATATAGTTGCCGATTTCCATTACACTATTCATGTCATGGGTATTTACGACAGTAGTAATATTAAATTCAAGAGTAATTTCTTTGATGAGCTGATCGATAACTAATGCAGTTTGAGGATCCAGGCCTGAATTGGGTTCATCACAAAAAAGATATTTGGGATTGAGTACGATAGCCCTTGCAATACCTACTCTTTTTTTCATACCGCCACTCAGTTCAGAAGGGAATTTTTTATTGGTGTCTTTCAGATTTACTCTATCCAGCACTTCATTCACTCTCTCCATCTTTTGTTTATAATTCCATGTAGTAAACATATTTAATGGAAACATCACATTTTCCTCCACTGTCAAGCTATCAAATAAAGCTGATCCCTGGAAAAGCATGCCGATTTGTTTGCGGATTTCAGTTCTTTCAAAACGGTTCATTTTGGTAAAGCTTTCCCCTCCAAAAAGAACTTCGCCACTATCGGGTTCAATTAAACCCACGATGCATTTCATAAGCACAGTTTTTCCGCTACCACTGGTACCAATAATGAGATTACATTGTCCGGCTTTCATTACAGAACTCACATCATCAATGACGATCGTATCTTCAAATCTTTTTTTTATGTGTTTAACTTCTATC
This sequence comes from Sphingobacteriales bacterium, assembly GCA_023251235.1. Classification (GTDB taxonomy): domain Bacteria; phylum Bacteroidota; class Bacteroidia; order Chitinophagales; family Chitinophagaceae; genus VBAS01. The sequence continues at coordinate 8,199 of JAHEZE010000074.1, forward strand.
ATGCATCATAATAATAAAGCGGCAAGAATATAATCGGCAAATAAAATAAGAATGCAACTAATTACTACTGCTTTTGTACTGGCCCTTCCGATTTCAAGAGCCCCTCCTTTTACATAATAACCAAAGTAGGCCGGCACACTGGAAATGATAAAGGCAAAAGTATAAGCCTTATATAAAGCAAATATTACATTATACGGGAGAAATGCTTCAAGCAAACCCTGGTCAAAAATTGAAACAGAAAGTATACCGGTCATACTACCAGCCAGACGACCACCCCATATACCCACTACACCGGCAATAATCACCAGCATAGGTATAACTACCAAGGCAGCAATAATTTTTGGTAATACCAGGTAAGTTTTTGTATTGATCCCCATGATCTCTAATGCATCAATTTGTTCACTTACTCTCATGTTGCCGAGTTCACTGGCAATTTTACTTCCTACTACACCGGCAAGAACTATACAAACCAGGGTAGGTGCAAATTCAAGAATAACGGTGTCTCTTACTACCTGGGCAATTACAGAAAGCGGTATAAACGGGCTTACTAACTGGTAGGCTGTTTGTACAGTGGATACTGCACCCATAAAGACGGAGATTATAACTACTATTCCTAATGAACCAATACCGATTTCTGAGCATTGATGAATGAATTCTTTCCAGTACATTTTGGCGTTTTCAGGTTTTGAAAACATGCCTTTGATCATAAGAAGGTATCGCCCTATTTCACTGAAAATAGTCATAGCTGCAATATACTCGAAGCAGGGGAAAGAGACAAAGCATAGAAAAACAGAATCAGAAAATATTCGTTGTCTTTATTAAATTTCATCACTTCTTTTACTGAATCTTTTCCACCATCTTGATTTTTTTACAATTTCATCAGTTGGAGTTTTGCATTTTATTTGTGCATCCACTACAGCAATTAAGGCCATATTAATGATGCTTCGCACTGAACTGCCCAGTTGAAGAATGTGAACTGGTTTTTTCAGCCCAAGAAGGATTGGCCCGATGGCATCTGCTGTATCCAGTTCTTTCAGCAGATTGTATGCAATGTTTCCGGAAGCAAGGTTGGGGAAAATAAGTGTATTTACATTTTTATCCACTAATTCAGAAAATGGATAACTCTCCTTCATCAGTTCATTATTGAAAGCTACGCTTGCCTGCATTTCTCCGTCAACTATCAAAGAAGGCATTTTCTGTTTTACCATTTTTCTGGCTTCAGAAACCAATTTTGCTTCCGGTGAATCACTGCTGCCGAAATTGGAATAACTCAACATAGCTATTCTTGGAGTAATGTTAAATTGCTTTACTTCTTTTGCTACCATTAATGTAATATCAGCCAGTTCTTCAGCAGTAGGATTGAAATTAACTGTAGTATCAGCCAGGAACAGCGGTCCTTTTTTTGTAAGCATGAGGTACATGCCTGCAATTTTTTTAACCCCTTCTTCCGTTCCTATGGTTTGTAAAGCCGGGCGGATAGTATCCGGATAATTTTTTGCTAAACCCGAGATCATACAATCGGCATCGCCACACTCTACCATCATGCAACCAAAATAGTTGCGGTCACGCATAACTTTCTTCGCTTCATAAGCATTGAAACCCTTTCTGCCCCTTTTTTGAAAAAATATTTCTCCATACTGATTTCTTTTTTCTTCTGTAGCCTCACTACGGGGATCCAGAATAGGTAATCCCTCAATATCAATTCCTAACTCTTCAGCGATCTTTTTTATTTTAATTTCATCACCCAGCAATATGGGATAACCCACACCTTCATCAAAAACCAGTTGAGCTGCTTTTAAAATTTTTGAATTATCAGCTTCTGCAAAAACAATTCTTTTAGGATTTCGTCTTGCTTTATTTCCGATTACCCGCAATACCTGGTTATCCAGCCCTAATCGGCGGTTCAGTTCATTAGTGTAACGATCCCAATCCGTAATAGATGATTGAGCCACCCCGCTTTCCATTGCTGCTTTAGCTACTGCTGGCGCCACGACAGATAATAATCGTGGATCAAGTGGTTTTGGAATAATATAATCAGGACCAAAAACAATATTTTTTTCACCATAGGCCATATTCACTATATCCGGCACCGGAGTCTTTGTCATTTCAGCTAATGCTTTTATGGCAGCCAGTTTCATTGCTTCATTAATCTGTGTGGCACGAACATCCAATGCACCGCGGAAAATGTAAGGGAACCCCAGCACATTATTTACCTGGTTGGGATAATCGCTTCTCCCGGTTGCCATAATTACATCTTTTCTTGCATTCGTAGCATCATCCCAGCTGATCTCCGGATCGGGATTGGCCATTGCAAACACGATTGGATTTTTAGCCATGCTTTTCACCATATCCGGAGTAACGCAATTACCCGAGCTGAGACCGATAAATACATCTGCATCTTTCATTGCTTCTACTAATGTTATCTCAGCTTTTGCAATGGCATATTCACTCTTTAAAATATCAAGATCAGTTCTACCTTTGTGTAATACACCTTTACGATCAAACATCAGAAAGTTTTCATGTCTTGCTCCCAACGCTTCATACATTCGGCTACAAGCGATAGCAGCAGCCCCCGCACCATTCACAACAAATCTTGCTTTTTCTATTTTTTTCTTTTGCAGTTCCAACGCATTTAATAAAGCGGCTCCGGAAATAATAGCGGTGCCATGCTGGTCATCGTGCATAACCGGAATATGCATTTCTTCTTTTAATCTTTTTTCAATCTGGAAACATTCAGGTGCTTTTATATCTTCTAAATTAATGCCGCCAAAAGTTGGCTCCAACGCTTTTACAATCTGAATGAATTTTTCAGGATCCATTTCATTGACCTCAATGTCAAATACATCAATGTCAGCAAAGATTTTAAATAAAACACCTTTTCCTTCCATTACCGGCTTACCGGCTTCGGGGCCGATATTACCAAGACCGAGCACAGCAGTTCCATTACTTATTACAGCAACCAGGTTTCCCTTGGCCGTGTATTTATATACATCCTCTTTGTTTGCGGCAATTTCTTTACAGGGCTCTGCTACTCCGGGTGAGTAAGCTAATGACAGGTCACGTTGTGTTTTTGCTTCTTTGGTTGGAACTACTTCAATCTTTCCGGGTCTTCCTTTGGCGTGATACTCGAGAGCCTGTTGTTTGCGGAGTTCATCTTTTTGCATAAATAATTTTTTATGGTTCAAGCTTTACTGCTACTATTAAACTTAAGTTGCACCTGCCTACCGATAAGCGGGTCGCACACTTTTCTGCAAATCGTTATTCAGCCGGGGGTGCAATGTACAATAAAAATATCCGTACTTACTTGACAATAGACATTTCAATATATGATTGAAATTGTATTGAATGATATATTTTTTGATCAGCAATAATAAAATCAGATTCTTTCGCTTCAAAAATATTAGGTATATACTTCTGTGGGTTACGATCTATAATGGGGAACCAGGTGCTTTGAACCTGCACCATTATTTTATGTCCTTTTTTAAATACGTGATTGATACCATGCAGATCTATAGAATAGGCTTCCACTTTATTGGGTACAACAGGAGTCGGTATTGAAAAATTTTTTCTGAACCGGCCGCGGAATACATCATTAGCAATCATTAGCTGATAGCCGCTCATTTTAGGTTCTTTCTCATACTGGTCAGGATAGACGTCAATCAGTTTTACAATCCAGTCAGCATCTGTGCCGCTTGTGGCAGCAAATAATTTTGCCCATAAATTTCCTGTAATTGTTACATCTTCTTTTAAAGTATCGGTTTCCCAACTCAATACATCTGGTCGGTTATGAACGAATCGCTGATCTTCCAAGAGCCAGGTGTACCATCTTGAACCAGGTCCGTAAGTTTCTTCTATAGGGCGTGGCCGGTAAGGAACAGGATGAGATGGGTCAGAAATATAACTATCAAATGCTTTAGTTTCTGTTGCATCGGGTTTTTCAAAAGATAATTTTCCGTTGGCATGTAAATAAAGGTTCGTTTTTTTAGCTTCAGCAGGCGGCCAGTTATTATAGGATTTCCATTGATTGGAACCTGTCTGGAAAGTAAAGGCTTCTGCAAAGTTTCCATCTCCCTTTCCTTTTAAATAATAAGCAAACCACTTTGCCTGAATATCTCTTCTGTAATCTGATGCAGTAGAAGTATCAAATTTTATATTACCTAATTTGTTTCCGCTGCCACCAGCCCAGCCGCCATGATTCCATGGCCCGATAACAATAAAATTCTTATGTTCTTTATCTTTTTTTTCAAGAGTTTCGTATGCTTTTTGTGGTCCGTAAAAGTCTTCCTGGTCCCACCAGCCAGCAACATGCATGGTATACACTCTTGGTGAATCAAGACGATAAGGCAATGATTGTTTTTGCCAGAACTCATCATAATTAGGATGGTTTGCAAAATCATTCCAGGAAGGAAGTTTATTGAAGAAATATTTTTTGTTTACGTTAGCCAGTGATCCGAGTTTAAGATACCAGTCATAAGTGTCATAGACACCGAATGGGAAAAGCGTATCAGTTTTAGAAGCTTCTTCCATAAAAGCATATTCAAAACCATAGCTGAGCCGGAAAGCTCCATTGTGATGAAAGTCATCACCCAAAAACATATCAGAAGGGGAAGCCTGTTCAGAAACAGCTTTCAATGCAGGATGTGGATCAACTGCGCCGATAATTGTTGTCCATCCATCGTAAGAAACGCCATACATACCTGCTTTACCATTATTGTTTTTTATATTTTTAATCAGCCAGTCAATGGTATCATATGCATCCGTGCTTTCATCAATAGCAGCAGGATTTTTTTTGTCACGGTTGAAACGCTGCATTTCAAATTTCCCTTCACTCTTATATCGTCCCCGGATATCCTGGAATACAAATATGTATTTATCATCAGCCATATCTTTAGTATAGGGCATTTGATCAGGTGCAGGGTATTCACTGACGCCATAAGGGGTTCTTAAGAAAAGAAAAGGAAGGTCTTCATTATTGTTTTTAGGAGAAAATATAACGGTGTTCAGTTTAATGCCGTCCCGCATGGTAATTAAAATCTCCTGCCGTTCATACTTGCTTTCATTGGCATTTTGCGAATAGGAATTTCTAAAAACGATGAGGCTGATTGAAAGCAGGGTTATTTTAAAGATAGTGTGTCTCATAAAAAAAAGTTAAGACTTAAAATAAAAAAGTCTTCCAAATTACTTAAACCTCAGTATACGGCAATAAAATTTCAGGCAGTGGTTAAATTTAAAATCCCTTTTTCCTATTATTAAAAGGAGCTTTAAATAAAGAAAAAAATCAAGGGCAACAGTATTACATGAGTGGCAGAGCTTTATTTTGATATAAAGATTGTTTTAGTCAATTTGCGTCCAATTCAATTATATACCAATGCCCCTGATGATAAAAACAGGTAATCTGAGTTTTTCATTTTCCAAAGAAATGAAGACGCTGGATAATGTAAACCTGGAAGTACAGCAGGGAAGTATCTATGGATTTCTTGGACCAAATGGCGCCGGAAAAACAACTACACTCCGGTTATTACTCGGCTTACTTCGTTCACAACATGGAGGCATTGAAATTTTCGGTAAAATTTTTTCTTCCCACCGTATTGAAATTCTTAAACGCCTTGGTTCTTTAATTGAACAACCTTCTTTATACGGCCATTTAACAGCAAAAGAAAACCTGGAAATATACCGGCGCATTTATCGTAGCAGTAAACAAAGAGTGGAAGATGTATTAAAGCTCGTTGGTCTTGAAAACACAGGAAAGAAAAAAGCAAAACAATTTTCGCTGGGAATGAAACAACGGCTTTCAATTGCAGTAGCCTTATTACACCAGCCGGAATTATTGATTTTAGATGAGCCAACAAACGGTCTTGATCCTAACGGAATAATTGAAGTAAGAGAATTACTTAAAAAATTGAATAAGGAATTTAATACTACCGTATTAGTGTCAAGTCATATTTTGAATGAAGTGGAAAGAATGGCTACTCATGTTGGCATCATACATAAGGGAAAAATGCTTTTCCAGGGAACTTTACCGGAGTTGCAACAAATGAAAACAAAGCAGGCGGTTCTGGAAATAGAAACAAATGACAATAACAGGGCAGTTGAATTATTGCAATCTGAATTTTCTGTGCAACAACAGGCAGGTAAAATACTCATCCCTTTTCAAAATAAAGAACAGGCAGCAAGAGTTAACAAAAGGCTTATACAAGAGGGGATGGATGTCTTTGCCCTTCATCCACAGCAAAGCGATCTTGAACAATTATTTATTGACATTACAAGCAACAACTAATGAGCTACACCATATCACTGCAGACAGAAATTTTAAAAACCAAACGTAGCGCTGCTTTCTGGGTTTGCTTGCTGGGGTCAGGTTTTATACCTGCAATTTTTACTTTGATGTACAGTTTAAGGCCGGATAAATTTTTACCGCAGTTTAAAGTACAGCCCTGGGAATCTCATTTCCTATCCGGATGGCAGGCTTTTTCAGCTTTTCTATTACCCATGTTTGTCATACTTGTTTGCAGCATGATTCCGCAGATTGAATACAAAAACAACACGTGGAAACAAGTATTCGCTTCACCTCAATCCATCGGAAATATTTTCTTTTCTAAACTTTCAACCATCCTGCTCATGATTCTTTTTCTTTTTGTGATGTTTAATATTTTTATGATCGGGGGTGCTTTACTGGCAAACCTTATTCACAAAGAGTATCCATTTTTCAATCATTCCGCTCAGTGGAATCTGATTTTGAAAATGAACCTAAAGACTTTTATATCGTTGATGGGAATTATTTCAATTCAATACTGGCTCAGTTTGCGGATTAAAAACTTCATTGTTCCTATTGCCCTTGGGCTGGCATTACTGATTACTGCAATGATTATTCAGCAATGGGAACACATTTCCAAAGTGCCTTATGCTTTTCCTTTCTTAACATTTTTGTCAATATCCAAAGGCGGGGTAAAAAAAATATTATTCCAGAATCATGAACTGAACTCCATCGGCTACTTTGCCTTTTTTACAGTACTTGCATTTTTAGATATGCGATACAGAAAAGAGAGAGGATAGAAAAATCAGGAATTAGAAATGAATAATAATAAATAAAAAAGGTGTTTATATTTCCTCATTTCATATTTGAATGCAACTCCCCAACCATGCCATCATTCCCATTCCAACCTCTATTGCATTTTCATCAATATTAAAAGT
>JAHEZE010000075.1 GCA_023251235.1 Sphingobacteriales bacterium
CAGGTAACACCAACCTTTACACAGATTGGACCATTGTGCCAGAACAGTGTTGCACCGGCATTGCCGTTGACATCACTTAATAGCATAACAGGAGCATGGAGTCCTGCAACAATCAATACTGCATCTACCGGAACAGTCACTTATACATTTACTCCAACTGATCCTTGTGCAACAATTGTAACAATGGATATCACTATAAGTACCCAGGTTACACCAACCTTCACACAGATTGGACCATTGTGTCAGGGAAATAGTGCACCTCTATTAATAACAACATCCAATAATGGTTTCACCGGTACCTGGAGTCCTTCAACAATCAATACTGCAACAGCAGGAACAGTCACCTATACATTTACTCCAACTGATCCATGTGCGATAGCTGTAACAATGGATATTGTAATAAATCCTTTAGTGTTCCCGCTTATCCAACAGATTGGGCCTCTTTGTCAAAATAGTATTGCACCTGTTTTGCCAGATAAATCACTTGATGATATTCCTGGTACATGGAGTCCTGCAGTTATCAATACCACTATACCGGGATCATTTATTTATACGTTTACTGCAGATCCTAATTTCTGTGCATTAAGTACAAGTTTAAATATTGTAATTAAACCTCAAATAGTACCAACATTTACCACTATAGCCCCACTTTGCCAAAATAGTGTGGCCCCGGCTTTACCAGCTGTTTCAAATAATGGAATAAGTGGAGTATGGAGTCCGGCAGCGATTAATACATCTGTTGCAGGAACCACTACTTATACATTTACCCCTTCAGCCGGAAAGTGTGCAACCGTATTTACAATGGATATAGTAATCAACAGTCCTGCTACACCAATCTTTACGACTATCGGCCCACTTTGTTTGAATAGTACTGCTCCAATATTGCCTTTAATATCTACCAATGGTATCACCGGTACATGGAATCCGGCAACGACTAATACATCAACAGCCGGAACTGTTACCTATACATTCACACCAACAGGCGGTCAGTGTGCTGTTGCAGTTACAATGGATATTGTGATTACTAATCAGATCACTCCTGTATTTACTCAAGTAAATCCGCTGTGTCAAAATAGTGCAGCACCGTTATTGCCATTGACATCAACCAATAGTATCACCGGTACATGGAATCCGGCAACGATCAATACATCAACAGTTGGAACAAATACCTATACATTTACGCCGGATGTAGGTCAGTGTGCTGTTGCAGTTACAATGGATGTTGTGATCACCAGTCCAACTATACCAACATTTACTGCGATCAGTCCATTGTGTCTGAACAGTATTGCACCGCTATTACCACTTATATCTGTTAATGGTATCACCGGTACATGGAGTCCGGCAACCATTACTACATCCACTGCGGGAACAACAACCTATACATTTACTCCAACTGATCCATGTGCAACTACTGCAAAAATGAATATTGATATAAATATCCTGCCGCTTGTGGATAATCCATCCAATGTTGTATCCTGTGATAGCTATACTTTACCACCATTAACGAATGGTGCATACTTCAGTTCATCGGGTGGTATAGGGCCGGTTGCAGCAGGAACAGTTATTACCAGCAACAGTACAATTTATGTTTATGCTATAAGTTCTTCAAACTGTGTAGCAGAAAATAGTTTTGCAATAATTATCAATGCAAAGCCTGCTGCTCCAACAATAAATGTAGTTCAACCAACCTGTAATGTGACAACAGGAACCATCACCGTTACTGCACCTTCAGGAGCCGGATTCAGCTATAGTATAGATGGAATAGATTATACAAATACCAGTGGCATCTTCAGCAATGTACCATCAGGTAATTATAATGTAACTGTAAAAAATAGTTCCGGATGTATATCGATAGCAACAACAGCAACTATTAATGCAGCATTACCATTACCGAAACTTATTATCACCAATCCTTCTGGTGTATGTTCAGGTTCAACAGTTGATATTACGGTACCGGCCATTACTACCGGCAGCGATGCAGGACTCAATTATACTTACTGGATGGATGCTGCCGCAACCATACCATTAAACAACGCAAATGCAGTAAACGCAAGTGGCACGTATTATATAAAAGCGGTTAATCAGGCCGGTTGTTCAACAATTGCTTCGGTAAAAGTTGTCATCAATCAGCCGCCAACAGTTGTTTTCGAAGAAAGCGGAAGCGTATGCGCCGGATCAAGCATAAACCTTAATGTTACATTTACAGGTACTGCTCCTTTCAAATTTACTTACACAGATGGCAGCAATTTATATACAACAGGTCAGATACCAACTTCTACTTACCAGTTTGCTGTTACGCCGGCTATTAATACGACTTATACTATTAACAGCCTGACGGATGCTTATTGTTCAAACACCGGAAACTTAAGCTCAGCAGTTATTACAGTATTACAACCAGTACAGCCTGTTCGTTACACAACAGTAATTTCTCCTGTTGCTACAGATACGATCCTCTCTGCAAGAAACCTTGGTAACGGTTACTCTTATATCTGGAATCCACCAACAGGTTTAAATTCGAACTCAGTTAGTAATCCAATATTTAATTATGACAAACCTGTTCAATATACCATTAAAATTACATCGCCTGAAGGTTGTGTGGTGGTAGATACATTACTTGTTAAAATAACATCGTTAGCTGCACCGCCTCCGGGTATAGCAGATATTTTTGTTCCAAAAGCATGGTCGCCGAACGGAGACGGGCATAATGATAAATTATTCCCATTCACTTTGAATATAAGTGAGCTGAAATATTTTAAAGTCTTTAATCGCTGGGGACAACTGGTATTTGAATCTAATAGTATAAATCAGGGCTGGGATGGAATATTCAAAGGGAAACCGCAGGTAATGGATGTTTACACCTGGATTGCAGAAGGAAAAACATTTGGCGGACAAACAATTAAACGAAGTGGTAATTCAATTTTATTAAGATAAAATTCTTATAAAATGAAAAAGTTAAAAATAATATTTTTTATCTTTTGGATATTTTTATCCGGAGTGAGGGTACTGGGACAGGATCCCAGTTTCTCCCAGTTTTTTTCCTCTCCCTTAAATGTTAATCCGGCATTAACGGGGAATATCAATAGCAAATGGCGAGCAATAACCAACTACAGAAATCAATGGATCGGACCTGCCAATCCGTATACAACCGAAACCATTTCTTTTGACAGTAAAATATTTCAAAATAATATTAATAATTATGTTGATGAAAACACAAGAGTAGGAATTGGTGGAATGCTGATGAGTGATCAGGCAATGGCGGGAGTTTTAAAAAGCAACTATGCATCTTTTAACGTATCGGGAAATATCCGGCTAATAGCAGGAAATGGAATGGAAGAAAATGGAAGACGCATAGGACATATCAGTAAAATAAAAATGGATCAAAGTGCCGAACAAAGATTAGGAATAGGATTAGGAATAATATATGGCCATAAGCGGGCAGATTTCAGTAAGCTGAATTTCGGAGAACAATTTGTCGGCTATGGATTTGATACCAACCTTCCAACAGGTGAAACTGCTTTATCAAAAATGAAGCCTTACCTTTCTGCAAGCGCCGGTATTTTGTACAGCTATATTCAGGACAACACAAATTTTGATCTCGGCATTGCAGCCTACCATTTTAATAAACCAAAACTTACTTTACTTAATGATGAAAACCAGTTTTTAGCTACCAGGTATGTAATACATGGTAATTTAGAATCTTTCCTTACCGATCAGGTTGTTTTAAATGCTAATGGCATCTACCAGTATCAGTCCGGCGCCAGCTTTTTTTCTGTTGGGGGAGTTTTAGGTTATTATTTACCCAACGATGAAAAAGATATGATCCTTAATGCAGGTTTGTGGTATTGGTCTAATAATGCCGTGATTCCTTATATAGGATTTGGCTATGGAAATTTCCAGGTAGGGCTTAGTTATGATGTTACAATTTCCCAACTCAATGAGGCTCCTAAAAGAGCCCAGACATTTGAACTTTCCCTGATATTGAGAGGTGGAAGTGCAAAAGCTTTTGGTTATATACCGTCGCCGTGGAAGTAACCATTTAAAAAAATTATTCTCCCCAAACATTATCCTTGCCTTCTAACCAAAGTTTCACCAGATTAGTAGTTACAGATTTAGGTCTTTCAATTGGGAAGCCCAATGCTCTCGACCAGCAAAGACTTGCCAATACTCCCAATGCCCGGCTTACTGCAAACAAAACAGTATAATATTCATACTCTACCATTCCATAATGTACTAACAAAGCTCCACTATGAGCATCTACATTGGGCCATGGGTTTTTAATTTTTCCAATAGTTTGTAATATCGGGGGAACAACTTCATAAATATTCCACACGGTTTTTACCAATGGATCATCCGGCATGTGATTTTTTCCAAATTCCATTTGGGCAGAAAACCGTGGATCCGTTTTACGCAGAACTGCATGGCCATAACCCGGAACTACTTTTCCTTCACTTAAGGTTTTCCTGACGTAATCAGCGATTTGTTCTTTCGTTGGCATTTCAGTACCAAGAGCTTCACGCATTTCAAAAATCCATTTTATCACTTCCTGATTAGCTAATCCATGTAAGGGTCCGGCAAGGCCATTCATACCGGCAGCGTAACTAAGATAAGGATCACTTAAAGCAGAGCCAACAAGATGTGTGGCATGTGCAGATACATTTCCACCTTCATGATCGGCATGAATGGTCATATATAAACGCATCAATTCTTTAAACCCTTCATCTTCGAAGCCAAGCATGTGAGCAAAATTTCCGGCCCAATCAAGCAAACCATTAGGCTGGATATGTTCATTATTTTTATACTTACGGCGATAGACATATGCGGCTATGCGGGGTAATCTTGCTATCAGATCCATTGCATCATCGTAAGTCGGACTCCAGTAATCTTTTTTATTCAGCCCTTTTGAATATTCTTTTACAAAATGTCCTTCTGTTTGCAATGCCATAACAGCAGCAACAAACATGGTCATAGGATGTGCATAAGAAGGAAAAGAATCAATAACATCAAATACGTGACTGGGAACATGACTGCGACGCTGCCAGACATTGGTTATATGTTGAGCATCTTCTTCTGAAGGAAGCTTACCCAATAACATCAGGTAAAAAAGTCCTTCAGGTAATGGCTCTTTCCCATCCGGCGCTTTAGGAAGTTTCTCACGCAATTCAGAAATTGAATAGCCCCGGAAACGAATGCCTTCCTGTGCATCCAGCAAAGATGTTTCGGTAACCAGCCCGGTTATTCCTCTCATACCCTGATAAATCTGAACGAGAGTAACTTCCCCGATAACTTTATTTCCATGTTCTTTTAGCAGTTCTTTTATTTCTGCTACTGATTCATCAGCCTTAGTTTTAAATTTATCTTTAATAACGCCCATAACAATGTGGATTTTTTGATGCCTGAAACAGGTACACTCAAAGGTAATTAATTACCCTGCGGCAATGAAAATATTTGAATAAAAATTGAATAAAAGAATTACTTCGGTGATCTTTTATAAAGCCAGAGAGCTACAATGGCAAAAATGAAATTGGGTAACCATGCTGCAATAAAAGGAGGAAAATTTCCTTTAACAGAAAAGGTGGTAGAAAAGCGGTCAGTAAGGATAAAAAGGGACGCTATAATAAATCCCATGGCGATATGAAGTCCGCTTCCACCACGGGTTTTACGACTGGCAATAACAGCTCCGATTAATGTAAGCAGTAAAACGGAAACAGGTGTAGCAGTTCTGCGGTAGAGCTCCACTTTAAAAGTATTAAGCCCCTCGGTTCCCCTCAGCTCTTCCAATTGAATGAACTTTTTAAGTTGATGAGTTGTAAGTTTATCTTTCAGGTAATAATCCTGACGCAGATCATCGGGTTTAATATTTAAATTAATATTATAGGTCGGATAATTTTTTATTTTCTCTCCATCTGGTTTTACAATTCTTTCTACCACATTAGTAAGCAGCCAGTTCTTTTTTGCCGTGTCCCATCGCATGGATTCGGCACGCAGGTTATAGATAATTTTGTTATCCTGTATACGGTCAAGAAAAAAACCATTGGCAGTTTTCTGTGTTGAATCATAGTATTTTATTCCTACATAAGAATTGGAATCAGCCCTTCGGTAATAAGTATCCTGGTAAATGTTGATTCTTGTTAGATCTGTTTTATCAATGTATTTAACCTGAAAATTGCTTCTGATCTCATTGCCACGTGGAATGATTTGTCTGTTGGCTGCAAAAAGTATGGTGGCCAAAATAACACCCCCAATAAAATAAGGACGGAGGAACCTGTTAAAACTTGTGCCTGCGGTCAGTATCGCAATAATTTCTGACCTTACTGCCATGCGGCTTGTACTATAAATGACTGCTATAAATACAAACAGCGGAAACAACAAACCCCAGATATAGGGAACGAAGCCTGAATAATATTCTGTAAGTATTTGCAGAGAAGTAAGGCCGGATCTTACAAAGCTTTCCGTATGCTCGCTGCTGTCTACCGCCACTGTAATCAAGGTAAACAATAACATACTAAAGAAAAAAGTCACCAATAACTTTTTAATGATATACCAGTCAAGTTTCTTCATTCTGCCTGCAAAGAAACTGAATTATGATGAAAGAATTTGTGAAGAAATAACCCAATAAAATTGAAATTTATTTTTAAAGAAGTAAACAGGGTAATAACAATTATACTGCTGCTTATTATTTCATGTTTCTTTAACAGGATTGCCTGTTGCTTGTGTATAGTTTGGGCCCTGCACAGCTTTTATTTTTTAACCGCATACACTGATTTTTTATGGTTCAATACATTGATAACATCATTTACTACTTCGGTTGACGTGTAATAATACCAGTGGTTGAGCTTGTCGGATTCAAGGCCGGCATCCGGGTCATCTTTAGTCTTGGTTACCTCCGCATCAATAATATCTATCAATCCTGTATCAATTTTCTTGCGACCATAACGCCCCAGTCTGTTACTGAAATTTTTTGTGTACTTGGAAATATCGAGCACCACATCTTTTTGATGGAAGTAAACATGCACACGTTGCCCCATCTTTATCAGATTATAAAAAGCTTCATCCTGTTCAAAAATATCAAATTCAATATCGGCTGCCATTAACAAAACTTCATTAAAAAGCTCGGGAATGGGGATTTTCTTTTCGTTCATTTCAATCATCATGTGCTTCAATACCCGGTGTCCCATGCTATGTACCATGAGGTTGATATTTCGTTTGCAAAGGGGATTGCGGGATATCAGAAAAAACTCTTTAAAGAAACGCAGCACTTTATCAATGGCACGGGCAAAAGCTTCGCCTGAACGGATAGCATCTTTTTTATCATCAAAATAATTATAAGGTATGATGGGATGCCTGCCAGGCCATGTAAAAATTATTATATGCTTTATTGGCGAATCGGGGTTATTAACATATCGATTGTTGAGTGTTCTAAAAGTTCCCCGCACTCCATTAAGATCGGTATTGAATCCATGAATAAAAAAGAGAACATCGTTGGGTTGGCTGGCCGGAACATTACTTAAGGAGTCATATACTATCCGGAAAAAACGGGCAGAACCTGAAAGGCTTTCAATCGGTTTATTTTTTATGTCTTCATAAATACTATCGGCCACCGATTGGGGCTCGGGAAAAAGAGTGAAATTTTTTGATCCCAAATCATAACTGCCGAAACGAAGATTATCGCCTGAGTGTTCCCGGCCGTCTTCGCGGATGTGTTCATCTGGCTGGCCTGGGTTGATGATTTCGCGGTTGGTGATGAAGAAGTTCATAGTAGTTTTTTAAAAATTAAAAATTAATGATCCTTAATGTTTTTATTTTACAGCATTACATAGCTGGTTCCCGGAATAAAATCCTTGTTATTGTATTTCGCTAATAAGTCTCTCCAGTTGTGGCCAAATGTTTTTTCCAAATGCGGACTGTCAGGAATACTTTTAAAATCGCCACCCCAGGTGTAGCCCAATGCTTTGAATGGTTGTACAACTTCCTGCCAGTCTTTTACTCCGTCATTATCAAAATCATAGTTCACATCCCACGACAGGGCTTCATAAGTGCCGTTGTTATCCTTATCATACATCAGAACAAAATCGAAAGCGAGGCCATAATTGTGATAAGAACTTCCGCCTTTGGCATTGGTAACAATTGACCCCGGTTTCGTTCTGCCTTGTGCAAACAAACCATTCTGTTCGTCAATGGTACGCAGTCCCTGCACAATTCTGATTTTAACGGTTTGGGGAAAAGTGTTGGTTTCAATTTTAGTAATGCTGTCAATAACTTCCTGCCTGATAGCAGGATGAAGGAGATTGGCTCGCTGGAGGGTGGGTGTATCACGCATGGTTATGGGGTCTTAAATTTTTAAAATGATAGTTTTTTCAATTTATTTTTAAAAAGCATTTTCGTTGTATTTGTTTTTTGCTATTCACCCGTTCTTTTTCCCAACCAACTAAAATTGGTTGCAATATTCAGAAATCCAAAAACATTTCCTGTTTTGGGTTCATATTTAAATTCTATTGGAATCCAAATATCATTCGAAACTCTTAATCGTAATGTTCCATTAAGTGTAAATGTATTTTTATCTTCACCCGGATAAGCGCCTTTGGCTATACTATTTTGAGCAGCAGTAAATTTACATTCCAAAAAAGTTTGATTTTGGTTCCAATTTTTCATTACCCAATTAAATCCTGCTTCAAAACTAAAAATGCTTCTACTCAGATCCCTTCCGAACTTCGTACTATCATCACCGATGTCCATATTTGCTTTAACGCTCATTTCAAGATTGCTGGAAGCATTTGGATTAATTACGCCTTTTAAAAATTCTGTTGAAAATCTCAGGTTCGAAACCTGGAACTTGTCATTATAAGAAGTAATAGCAAAGTCTGCTGTCCACAGAGGTTTGTTTTGATACAACTTTACAATATCTTCAAAATCTGATCTGGCCATTTTGGCTAATGAATTAGCAGGGTCTCTTTGTAAGAGCTTTACTATATCATTTAGCTTAAGGTTTTTTGCGGATCTTATGACTATTTCCTGTGCAGTAAGATCCAGATCTGAAAACCTGATACTATCCCGGATAAACCCATTAATCTCACGTCTGAATTTCCCTCTTAATTCCAAATCAATTTTACTTAACTCTGATTCTATTTGGTTATGTAATTTGAAATAATTATTAAGTTTATCCTGAACCAATGGAATGAATTCCTTTGCAACGGAATAGTCCCGTTTGTTTATGATAGCATATTTAAGATTTCCGGTAAACCCGGCAAATTTTCTATTCGTATCCAACTTAGCCGTTACCCCGAAGTTGGTATTTCTGGCAAATGTGTACTTACTATAGTTGGTATCGATATTTAATGAAGGATTCTGCTTAAGCATTAAAGCAAATAGGTTAGCATTGAATTTTACTTCTTTATCAGGTCCACTTAGCTTATCCAAAACAATATTGAAATAACTCGTTAAAACACTTTTATAATTCCCACTTGCCAATGAATCTACCATTAAGATTTTATTCAGGCTTTCAAATTTTTGCCCATATATATAATTTGAAGCAAGTATTATTGTGAAGATAAACGCCGGGATTAGAGTTCTTTTCATATAAGTACTGATGAATTGTTTTTATATTAATACATCATACCCGCTCATTATTGGCCCTGCAACAAATACATCAGGCGTTGGTGGATCAGTTACTCTGTTAATGGACACCTGGGCGCCGCCTGCCGAAGCTCCGTTTATTGAAATGGTATCGCCTTTCAAAGCATCAACGAGCATTATATCCCCTGATGTAATCGTTGAACCGGAATCAATTTCTGTTCCATTCCGGAAAAGAGTTGCACTCAGGCTACCATTGCCATTAATAAATATTACATTCACTATAGTTGCCATTATCTTATTTTTTTCTGCCTGCTCTTTAATCCCGTTTTCAGCTTCCCGGTACTTATTATTTCATAAGGTAGTATTGCATTCTCCTCAACTATTTTTACTTCTTTTCCTCCCCGCTTGTTGATAAAGCAGGTTTTGCACCAGTGCTCCGGAGGTTAGATATTTTATTAAGAATATCAAACCAAAAAGGAGCACCCATCATAATTGCCAGAATGGTTGCAAGCAGACCTCCAATTTTAGAAAACAATGCAAGACCTGAAAATTTCCCATCTGATCCATTAAGTTCTCCTGTTTTCCAGGTAAGAGGCAATGCATCACTTAAGCCCTGCTTAGCTTTTTCAATGTCTCTGATTTTATCAGTAATACTTTTTTTAATTTCTTCCAGGTTTTTACTTTCTTTTGAAAGCGAGTCGGGAATAGCAACTTGTATTTGATTAACCTGGTTTATTAATGTAGAATCTTTTGCTGTATCGAAAGCCTCCATCGCAATTTTGCTACGAACCTCCGGATTGCTGTATAAATATTTAGCAAGTGCAACGCTGTCTACATTAAGAGAAACCGTTATAATAAGTGCAACAATGAATGTGAAGGGGCGGATATATTTTTTTTTCATATTACCTGTGAGCCTGTCCATAGAAGAATCATACCAATTCTCAATTTTTCCCTGAAACAATTCAATTTCACTTTCCGTTTTTTCTTTTAGCCCGATATAAGTAGCTTTTGCTTCATTGGCGTAATTAAGCAATACCCTTTGAAATTCTGTAGACAATAAAGATGATTTATTGACCGCTTCAATAACCTCATCAATATTTTTTGCCATACTTTTTGGGTTCTTTTCATCATAGGTGATCTTTTCAAGAAAGGCAGAGGTGAAATTTTTAGCTCCAATATAGGAGGGGGATTTACCATTCTTTGATAATCCGCTAACGGAGCAGTGGTCCAATATTGACTTCCCTAATGTTACTTTTACTTCTTTTCCTTCAGCATCTTTAATTGTAATACCTGGCATAGGCTGATCAAAAACTTTAGATAGCCATTCTTCCAGCAACTTTGCTCTCGCATTCAAACCGGTTAAAATCATTTCTATCGCCGAACTGCTTATAATGCTCAGCAGAAAATAAACGAATATCATTCCAACCACTAAATCAAGTATAGGAAACCCACTCATAAAATTAGTTTTGTGCCTACTCTTTATTCCCGTTTTCAGCTTCCCGGTTTTAAAAAATCAGTTACCCATTTGCCAAGCCAAATTGTTTGGTATCTATCCATTCTGCTTTGGTCATCGTCCACCAATCATCAGCAATACCTTTAATAATATATTCATAAGGCAACCATCCGTATCCTTTTTCACCCCACTCAGCGCTCCAGGAGTTTCTTATTTTGATAGCTCCAATGCTGGCATTCTTACTAACAGGATGTATAATTTTTAACGAATCATCAAAACCTACCGCCATCACCGCATGCCCGCCATCCACTTCTTCTTTTTTATCCGGGAAAGGAATTTTTCCGTCATCGGCCTGGTCAAGCGATGTAAAACAGGTAAAACCAAATACCATGGGCAATCCATTCCTCAAATGATCTTTTATTTTATCGAGCAGTACCTGTCCCCGTACAGCATCCGCATCTAGCCTGTAATACAGGATAGCCTGGAAATTTTGTGCATACGAATAATGAAAAGCGTCTGGTTCTGTATTGAACTGGTCTTCTTTATAAGGCCAATATTTTTCAGGAACAAGTCCGAATAAAGCCAAAGCCGCCATGGTAGTACGTAAATAGGCCCCATCATCGGCGGTCCATTTTAGCAGGTTGCGTGTTGTTTTGTAAAGAAATAATCTTGAGGCATCAATATGTCTTCCAAAAGCTCTTCGTTCAAAATATTCATATAAGCCAACACCGGCATGAGCCGTGCAGGAGCCTAAGCTTCCCTGGTCTTCAACAGGTGAACACCATCCGCTTAGATCTATTTTGGCGCTTGCTGCAGCTTTTTTTATTGCAGCGCTTTTTTTATTTGTGGCGGGATTAAGATTTTGTAAAATTTCTTTTACCGTTTTTTTTACCCCTCTTAATTTTTGACGTGCAGAAATGGTATCGGTTGATGGTGTATGATCTCTGAAATCCGGATAGTCTTTTAACCAGCCCCTGCCTTTTGTGGCGGATATACTTTTCATATATAAAAGTTTTGTTTTTAAAACCCAGTGCTGTTGGTTCTTTGTTTACAGGAATCCGTTTTGTTAAAATATATAAACCAACAGCAACAAAAAAAATAATGTCTTCAAAAAGGTAATTTGCTTCAAACCGGGATGTTTTGTAAGGGAGGTGATTCTAATAATAACCAAATATGGCAAAAGAATTCTGGATTTACAATACCCATTTAGTTGTATTTACTTTATCACAACCTGGTTTGTAAAACCAAGCCCATCTCTTTTTTCCAGCTTGAAAAGCTACCGTTAATAATTCTAACTCTTGCCTCACTTACTAACCATAAATAAAAAGCAAGGTTATGGATACTGGCGATGGTAAGACCCAGAATTTCTTTCGATTTCATCAAATGACGGAGATAAGATTTACTATAATAATTGCTCACTGTACAATCCAGGCCGTCATCAATCTGCGAAAAATCCTGTTCCCATTTTTTATTGTCAATATTGATCACTCCTTTTGTGGTAAACAACATTGCATTCCGGCCATTTCTTGTTGGCATTACACAATCAAACATATCAATGCCCATGCTTATACATTCCAGTACATTCCACGGGGTACCTACACCCATCAGGTAACGGGGTTTTTCTTTGGGTAAATGATTACAACAAAAATTACAGATATCATACATCACTTCTTCGGGTTCTCCCACACTTAACCCGCCGATTGCATTGCCTGCGGCGTTTTTTGATGAAATGTATTCACAAGATTCTTTTCTTAAATCTTTATATATGCCGCCCTGAACTATCGGGAAAAGATTTTGAGTATAGCCGTACTTATTTTCAGTTGAAATGAATTGTTCAAAACAACGATCAAGCCAGCGATGGGTGAGCCCCATACTTTTCTTTGCATATTGATGATCACTGCCGCCCGGAGGGCATTCATCAAATGCCATAATAATATCAGCACCGATTGTTCTCTGAATGTCTATTACTTTCTCCGGAGTAAATAAATGACTGCTTCCATCAATATGGCTTTGAAAAGTTACCCCTTCCTCTTTTATTTTTCTGGCACCAGCCAATGAAAAAACCTGATAACCTCCGCTGTCTGTTAAAATAGGTTTTTGCCAGTTTATGAACTTATGCAACCCGCCAGCTTTTTCTATCACCTTAAGGCCAGGCCTTAAGTATAAATGATAAGTATTCCCCAAAATGATCTGAGCTTTTACTTCAGATATTAATTGCTGCTGCGAAACAGCTTTTACACTGCCCGCAGTGCCCACCGGCATGAAGATAGGAGTAAGAATTTCACCATGCTCAGTCAAAATAGTTCCTGCCCTGGCTTTAGAATGAGGATCAGTAAGCTTTAAATCAAATTTCATTGAAGGCATAGCTTTTGCAAGATACGGGATACCGAATTTGTCTTTTAAAAAAATCAAGAGAACAAATCGGCCACATGAATAACAAAACCTATGTCAGGGATCCTATAGCCTTTATCTTTTCTTTATCAACATTTGTGAAATCCTTTTATTATACGAAAGCATCTTCTCCCCTATTTTGCAGCCTTACAAGCTGACTATGGACCTTTCTACAATACAACATATTAACTGGTGGCAAATAATTTTTTATGCATTTGCTTTTATAACTATCGTTCAGATTTTTTATTACCTATGGTTTTTCAGTCGTGTGGCCTTCTATAAACCCAAAAAGAAAATTAAAACCCAGCAACATCCCGTTTCCGTTATTGTTTGCGCAAGAGATGAGGACGAAAACCTGGCACGCAACCTGCCAGGTTTATTGGTCCAAAATTATCCTACTACCTATGAAGTAATAGCAGTAAATGATAATTCGGTAGATGACTCCAAATACATTTTACAAGAATTAAAAAAAACTTTTAAGGACCGTCTTGAAGTGGTAGAACTTACCCAGGAAGCAAAGTTGATTTCGGGGAAAAAATTTCCTTTAAGTATGGGAATTAAAGAGGCCCATCATGAAATATTATTACTGACGGATGCGGATTGTGTGCCGGTCAGTGAAAACTGGGTGCAGAAAATGCAGGAAGCATATAATGATGAAATTGAAATTGTTTTGGGATATGGAGCATATCATAAACGACCGGGGTTACTGAATAAACTCATCCGGTTTGAGACTTTTCATTCTGCATTGCAATATTTGTCTTTTGCCCTTGCCGGAATTCCGTATATGGGTGTAGGCAGAAATCTTTCTTATAAAAGAAAGCTTTTTTTTCGCCAAAAAGGATTTTCGTCAATTAATAATATCCCCGGTGGGGATGATGACCTGTTCATAAATAAAGCAGCAACAAAAAATAATGTGGCGATAGTTCTTGATAAAGAAGCAGCCACCCTTTCCGTACCTAAGAAAACATATAAGAGTTGGTTTCGTCAAAAAAAACGTCACTATTCTACTGCCAGATATTATAAACCACTGCATAAATTCCTTTTGGGATTATATTCAGTGTCTCAGTTCTTCTTGTATCCATTACTGATTCTTTCGGCAATATTTTACAACTGGGAAATTTCATTGATATTGTTTGGCGCCCGTTTTATCATCCAGGCACTGATCCTGTTCTTTTCGATGAAAAAAATGAATGAAAAAGATCTCTGGCCGTTTTTTTTATTTTTTGATTTATGGATGTTCTTTTATTACATCATTTTTGCCCCCGTACTCTGGAAAAAATCACAGAAAGGCTGGAATTAACCACACCACAACCTCTCTTTATATCCCGATAGCTATTTGGAGGAAGTGGTTAATCAATAACTGATCTGTATGGAAATTATTCTAAAATATTTTTCAGATTTTACTCACGGTCAGCTGAAACAATTCGGGGCGCTGGAAAATTTGTATAAAGACTGGAACAGTAAAATCAATTTGATTTCAAGAAAAGATATTGACAGCCTATATGAAAAACATGTTCTTCATTCTCTTAGTATTGCGGCTGTTTTTCAATTTGAATCAGGAACTGATATAATTGATATAGGAACTGGAGGAGGTTTCCCGGGAATCCCCCTGGCTATTTTTTTCCCGGAAGTAAAATTTCACCTGGTAGACAGTATTGCCAAAAAACTGAAAGTGGTTGATGCAATTGCAAATGAAATAGGATTAAATAATATTTCAACCCAACATATCCGTGCTGAAGAAATAAAGAACA
>JAHEZE010000076.1 GCA_023251235.1 Sphingobacteriales bacterium
CACTCCAAAAACTTTATCTTTATAAACCTGCACTGAAATGGAACCTCTGTTTATCAATAAAGAAAAAATTGCATCCCTGCTGCCGATGAATGAATGCATTGAAGTAATGGAAAAAATGTTTCGTTCATTAGCCGCAGGAGAATGTGTGCAGCCCCTGCGGAATATTATGTGGCTTCCTGATCGCAGCGGTGTATTGGGTATGATGCCCGGTCATGCAGGCAAGCTCGGTGTAATGGGCATTAAAGTGATTACAGTTTTTCATGCCAACAGGGAAGCCGGGCTTCCTTCTCACCAGGGAGTAGTAATGTTGTTTGATGCAAAGCATGGTCAGCCATTGATGCTTTTTGATGCATTGGAGATTACGGCTATCCGCACAGCCGCTGCCAGTGCAGTTGCTACAAAAATATTATCCGGAAAAAATTCTTCCACATTAGCCATCATCGGCTCCGGTGAGCAGGCCAAAAGACATATTGAAGCCATGCTGCTGGTAAGAAATATAAAACAGATCAATTGCTGTAGCCGAAATGAAACGCATGCAATTGAACTCGCTGATAAAATTTCATCTCAATACAAAATACCCGTGCAGGTAAGTAAAAATGTACAGGATGCTGTGAAGCATGCTGATATTATCTGTACCGTTACTTCTTCAAAAGAGCCGGTGCTGATGGGAGAATGGATTGCTCGGGGAACACATATCAATGCTGTTGGCTCCAGCGTAGCGGTGGCAAGAGAGTTAGACACAGCGGCAATAGTCAAATCAAAACTATTTACAGATTGTTATGAATCGCTTTTTAATGAAGCCGGTGATTTTTTAATTCCCAAAAAAGAAGGAGCCCTAACCGATGCTCATGTAAAAGCTGAATTAGGCGAAGTGTTGCTTGGAACAAAAAAGGGAAGAGAGAATGATGAGGAGATCACTGTTTTTAAATCGCTTGGTATTGCGGCGGAAGATATTTTTTCTGCTTATCATATTTATGAGAAAATAAAACCAGAAGACTAGTTTTTGTTGGTCGTCCCGGGATTCGTTGGGATTAACTCTGACCAACAATAAAGCCGAATAGACCCGATAGCTATCGGGTTACTGAACGCTGAAGTGAGTGACACAACAGGCGATGAGCAGAATTTTTAAAGCTGGCTAAATAATAATAAAACCGGGCCTTGTTGTTCTGTTATATATAATCAAACCCCGAAGCGTATAAGGGATTGTTTTCCGTAGCATGAATTTCTTCTGCACTCATGTTTTGATAAGCCGCCATGAGATATACATCGGCATCTTTTACAAAATTATTGATGAGCCCCAGCCGGCCATAGCGGATCAGCTTTTTATACAGAGGGCATTTTTCATCCATCCAGAACAGGGCTGATTTTAATTTTTCCTGCGCCAGCAATCCTTCAAACAATTCATGCAGTTGGTGCTCTTTGCCGGGTTCGAAATAAAGGCCTTCAAATGCGAGGAACTCAAATTTTTTTGGATTGAAAAGTTTGTTGAAGACGGGTATCCGCGGTATAGCATTAAGAATTATTTTTCCCATGAGTCCGGGCATTTTGTTTACCACCCAGTGCACCCGGTGAAACTGGCAGCCTGCCACTATTTTATTTTTTTCTTTAATCACATAATAGTTGTCGTGCATAAAAAGATAATCAAACTGAACCAGTGCATGCTGCCGGTACTGTTGTTTGAGTAAAGTAAGCACTTCCTGTTTTTCTTTTTCAGTAGTTACCTGTTGTATTGTATTATTTTTCTTTGGAAAGAAACGGCTGAAGCCTGTTGTTTTAATAGTACCAATAGTACGGTAGCCGGCTGATTCAGTTACTTTATAAGAACTTTTATTTCCCCTCTCGATAAATCCGACAAAAATAGTTTTCGATTGTTCACCCTCTCTGATGGAACTCATTACCTGCCCGGCTAATTTTTTTACAACGCCTTTTCCCCTGATGAGCGGTGAGGATGCAAAATATCTTGTGTAGTAATAATTAAATGGTTCGCCGGCCACGGTTACCTGCGGATTGCAAAAAACTGCTGTGCCCATTATTTTTTCCTCTTCGGTAATTGTAACCAGGTAGGGGTTACTGATATATTTAAAATGCTCAGGCGTATTTTTATGTTCATATACAGCACCATCACTTCCCCATGCAATGCTGTCTAAAAATTCAATGGCTTCTTTTGAAATGCCCTGCTCTTTCCAGATAGAGAAAGGTGCGTCGTATAATAATAAAGTTTTTGCCATGCATCAGCAATTTACAATATGCCTGGTGAGTAGTGCTAATAAAAAAATTCTTCCATCAATATTGTTAATCCGGGTTCCGGTTTGTGACCTTCTCATTAATAAATATTATCTTTCAAGCCTTAAAAAATATTATCTTGAAATTCATCATCATAAAAATTTTCTTTCTCTTATTGTGTTCTGCTTTAGCTTCTTCTCTTTTTGGCCAGTATAACTGGAAACTGAGCAAAGAGAAAGACGGTATTAAAGTATATCAGTCTTCTGTTAAAAACTCCAATTATAAAAGTATCAAAGTGGAAACTACCATGGAAGGCACTTTTGATAGGCTGATTACAGTGCTTAACAATGTTACTCATTTTAAAGACTGGGTGTACAATAATAAAACAGCATACATTTTAAAAACCATCAGCCCGGTTGAATATTATTATTATTCAGAAACATTTCTTCCGTGGCCCATGTCGAACAGGGATGCCGTGGAGCATTTGAAAATAAACAGGGACACTCTCAATCGTTTTTTGCAGATCAATGCTGTAAGCGAGCAGGGTATGGTTCCTGAAAAAAGCGGCAAAGTGAGAGTACCAAGTTCATCCATCAGCTGGCATGTTACCATGCCCACTGCAAAAACCATTTTTATCAATTACATATTTGAAGCCGAACCGGGCGGCAGCATTCCTGCATGGCTGGCAAATATGTTTGCCGACAAAGGGCCTTTTGAAAGTTTTAAAAAATTAGCGGAGCTGTTAAAGCGGTAATATTTTTTTATTGAACCCGTTAATCTTCTTCCGTATCAAAAAAATTAGTGAATATACTCACCCGTTTTTATTTATTTTTCAGTATGAAAAGAATTTTTTTCTTTTTGTTTTTTGGATGCAGTCAATGTACTGCACAGATTAACCCCGCCCACATTACCATCGCCCGTGATAGTTTTGGTGTGCCACACATCTTTGCACCTACGGATGCAGAAGTAGCCTACGGTCTTGCATGGGCACATGCGGAAGATGATTTCGGAACACTGCAGATGGTTGTGCTTTCAGGAAAAGCAAAACTGGGAACTGCTCTTGGAAAAAAAGGAGCCGAAGCTGATTATGTAATTAATCTTTTACGCATAAGAAAAACGGTAGAGGAACAATGGAATACACTGAGTCCTGATTTTATTGCATTGATACAAGGATATGTGCAGGGACTGAATGCTTACGCCAAAGCACATCCTTCAGAAGTGACATACAAAAAGGCTTTTCCATTTAATGAAAAAGATTATCTGACGGCGGCTGTTTTTTCTGTGAGTCTTTTTTGCGGAGTGGATAATGTATTGCCGCAGATACTCGGCGGCAAAGTGACTACCCTTCCGGGTTTTAATTCTCAGGGATCAAATGCATTTGCCATGAATTCAGCAAAGACAACAACGGGAGAAAGTTTTCTTGCTATCAACGCCCATCAGCCGATGGAAGGACCGGTTGCTTTTTACGAAGCACATCTGCAAAGTGAAGAGGGATGGAATATGCTGGGGGGTCTGTTTCCCGGCGGCTGCCTGATTTTTCATGGTACGAATGAATATTTGGGATGGGCCCATACTGTAAACTACCAGGATAAAATAGATGTATATCAACTGGAGATAAATCCTGCAAATAAAAATCAATACAGGTTTGATGGTGAATGGATAAACCTGGAAGAAAATAAAGCAAGGCTGAAAGTAAAAGGAGTTCCCGTTCTAATTAATAAAAAAATTTGCTGGAGTAAATATGGCGCTACATTAAAAACATCCAATGGTGTATTTTCTATCCGTGTACCGGCAACGATGGACATTAAAGCAATGGAAGAATGGTACCGGATGAATAAGGCAAAAAATTTTACTGAGTTTTATCATGCATTAAGCATGACCAGCCTGCCAATGTTTAATATTATGTATGCTGACCGTTACGATACAATTTTTTATATGAGTAACGGGAAAATACCTCGTCGTAATCCTGATCCGAAATATAACTGGCGTAGTACGTTGCCGGGCAATACCTCTGCCACTTTATGGACAGAGTTTAAACCAATTAGTGAATTGCCTCAATATGTCAACCCGCCGTCAGGTTATTTGTTTAATACCAATCATTCTCCATTCCTGGCTACGGATAGCAATTATAATCTTAATAGAAATAAGTTTGACAGGAATGACGGTTATGAAACTTATCATAACAACCGCAGCCAGCGGGTAACTGAATTAATAAACGGAGATAAGGTTGATTATAATGGTTTCAAAAAAATAAAATTTGACCAGCAGTTGCCAAAGCAATTAAAGTATTCTTATGGCATTGACAGTATGCTGAACTTAAACGCAGCGGATTACCCGGTATTTAATGATGTTATCAGAAATTTTCAGGCATGGGACAGAAAGGCCACAGCTGACAGTAAAGGCGCCGCAGTTTTCATATTAACCTATGATTATGTAAGAAAAAAATTGAACGGTGTTCCACCAAGGCAGATCACAAAAACAGAAGCTGTGGAAACTTACCAGTATGTGCATGATTATATGATGGAGCATTTCGGAAAGACGGATGTGGTATTAGGCGATATTCAAAAGTTAATAAGAGGTGATGATGTCCGCCCGGCATGGGGCCTGCCCGATGTATTAACCGCTGCTTATACTAACTCTTATAAAAATGGAATGTTGAAAGTAATTTCCGGCGATGCGTATATCTGTTTTGTACGCTATCCTAAAGATGGGGGCTTACCAATGATTGAATCTGTAAATACTTTCGGCGCCTCCATGCATCCTGATTCGCCGCATTATAAAGACCAGATGACGATGTTTCAAAATCAGCAAACCAAACACATGACCCTTGATAAAGCAGAAGTGTTGAAAACGGCAGAAAAAATTTATCATCCGGGATAGGCTTAGTACATGTTTGTTGCCCTCACAAGGGAGTATTCGGGGAAATGAACAAATTAATCGTAATAAAAAGCTGAATAAACCCGATAATTAATGGGAGCTGTCCATAAATATTTTTATGCAAAAGCCTTTAACAAATGTAATAGGATTGAATGCTTTTTACCCAATACCTTTGTGGACATGAGCCCTGAAATTTTTCATTATTCTTTACATCAAAAAATATTTTTATGAAGAAGAGATCAATTCTTATGCTTATCGCTTTACCCGTATTGTTGTTTTCCTGCGTCAGCAGTAAAAAATTTAAAAAATCGCAGACCGATTATGTCCTGTTACAAACAAAACAAACACAGTTGCAGGGCGACATCAACAATTGTAACGACGCCAAAGCAGAGCTAATGAGGCAAAAGTCATCATTGGAAAATGATAACGCCAACCTGAATACCCGGATTACTGATCTGAACAAACAGATTGACTTTCTTAAAGAAAATAATACGACGGTGTTGAAACAGCTGCAGAATCTTTCGGTGCTGTCCGGCTCTCAGGCAGAGAGCATAAAGAAATCGCTGGAAAATATCGGTGCCAAAGATATTTTTATCCAGGATCTGCAATCGGAAATGGCCCGTAAAGATTCATTGAATATGGCCCTGGTGATGAATCTGAAAGGAGCTATCGGGAATATAGAAGATGAGGATATCAATATCAAGGTGGACAAAGGCGTAGTGTATATTGATATTTCAGACAAACTGCTTTTCAAAAGTGGTAAATATGAAATAACCCCGCAGGCTAAAGAAGTACTGGGTAAAGTGGCGGCTGTGTTGAAGAACCAGCCAGATATCGAGTTCATGGTGGAAGGACATACGGATAATGTAGCGTACAGTAATGGTGTGCTGCTGGATAACTGGGATCTCAGTGTAAAAAGATCTACGGCCGTTGTAAGAATACTGCAAAACCAGTACGGTCTTGACCCCAAAAAAATGGCGGCTGCCGGGCGGGGGGAATACAATCCTGTTGCTGATAATTCAACTGCACAAGGCAAAGCAAAAAACAGAAGAACCAGAATAGTGATATTACCACAATTGGATCAGTTCTTCAAATTGCTGGAGCCGAAAAAATCATAATAAAAAAGCCCCGTTTCCGGGGCTTCATATTAATATAAACAGTCTATTGTTTTCTTCTTGCACGATCATGTTGAAACAACATATCTGCTTTACCGTCTTTATTAATACGCCAGGTTTCCATTACCTGAGCAGTATCTGCTTTACCTGCCGTATTTGTGTTTATCTCCGTTGCCCAAATCAATACCCAGTCTTCCTTTTTATCCGTGCTGTAAACAGCCATCGCTGCATTAAGAGTGTCTATAACAGAACTATAACCTGCTCTTCCTCTTTTCCATCTTGCCATCAGGCTGTCACGTCCCATTACTGCGGAATTGTCACTTAGAAAAGCTTTAACAGTATCGGCCACCCAGTTTTTCATATTATCCAGTTTGTTTTCTTCCCAATCTTTCCAGCTGCCCTGTACTACCATGGCAGTATATGCGGGATTACCCATTTCAAAAGAAGTTGAATAAGTCGGGTTGTAAGGCAATGCTACTGCCGGTTTTGGCTGGGTTTCAGTAGTAGTGGCAGGTTCTTTTTTTTCGTTGTTACAGGCTGCAAAAATTCCTGCAATTGCAATAATTAAAATCGTTTTTCGCATAAAAAAATTTTTTTTAGTGAGTGAATAAATAATGGGAACAGAATGTAGTGGGTAAGTATTAAAAAATTGAATTGCTGAATGTAGCACTAATAATATAAATGTGAATTCATTATTTTACCCCTGAAATCTTTTAGATTCACTCTGCATCATTTTAAAAATGATTATTTTAAGGATTCTTTGTTGCTTTGAATATCGCTAAACCAATTGTTAACTTTTCAGTATGGCAACATCACTTGTGCAATTATTATTTTTTTTACTGGCAGGAATAGCGGTTATCATTCTGCTTACTGCGAAGTACCGGGTGAATGCTTTTTTCGCTTTACTCATTGCCGCTTTCCTGGTCGGTTTTGGAGTGCAATTGCCCGCTGCGGTAATTATCGCTGCAGTAAAAGATGGATTTGGTAATACTATGCGATCGCTGGGATTGATTATTGTGTTGGGCACTACCTTGGGGGTGCTATTGGAATACAGTGGATGTTCAAGAGTGATGGCCGGTTATATATTAAAAAAGACAGGAGAGAAAAGAGCACCGCTGGCAATGAGTCTTACGGGATTTATTGTTGGCCTTCCTGTTTTTTGTGATTCGGGATATATCGTTCTCAGCGGCTTAAATAATTCATTGGCAAAACGAACAGGAATATCGATTGTAATTATGGCGGTTTCGCTGGCTACAGGCTTGTATGCTGTGCATTGCCTTATTCCTCCGCACCCGGGAGCATCTGCCGGCGCAGCTGCGATAGGTGTAGGGTTTGGAAAGCTTACCAGTATTGGCATTCTGGTAGCAATTCCCGGAATGATAATTGGAAACTTCTGGGCCAGGTTTGCCGGGAAAAAAATACCGCATGTTACTGTTAAAGAAACAGTAATTGTTACACACACAGCCGCACCTTCAGTGTTCCTGTCCTTTCTGCCGGTGATAGTACCCATCATTTTAATTGCTGTTAATTCTTTTCTTTCACTTGAAAAAAGCAGTAGTACGGATGTGCAAAAAATATTTTCAGTACTGGGTGAGCCAGCTATTGCCTTATCAGTTGGAGTGTTGTTCGCTTTAGTTTCCATTATAAAATGGAACAGGCATTCTTTAAATGAAATATTACAAACAGGAATAGAAAAGGCTGGCAGCATATTGATCATTATTGGGGCTGGTGGTTCTTTCGGTGCTGTACTGGCAGCAACTGGAATTGGCAATCAATTGAGCCATGTAATGAACCTGGCGGGCATGGGTATCTTCTTTCCGTTTTTACTTACTTTTATTTTGAAGACAGCACAAGGATCTTCCACGGTAGCCATCATCACGGCGGCTTCTATTGTGCTGCCATTACTTTCCGCTTTGGGACTTGATTCAGAAAACGGGAGATTGCTTTGCGTATTATCTATGGGTGCCGGATCAATGATGATATCTCATGCCAATGATGCATATTTCTGGGTAATTGCGAAATTTTCAGGAATGGATATGAAATCTATGCTGAAAGTTTATACGGTATCAACAATTCTTATGGGATTAATAACCCTGCTGACGGTTTATATTTTATCATTATTCCTGCTTTAATTAATCATGAATATACTCATTGCACCCAATGCATTTAAAAATAGTCTTGGCGCTGCTGAAGCAGCGGAAGCTATCAGGGAAGGATTAATGGAGAGCAAACTTCAATGCAAGTGCTATTGTTTTCCCGTGGGAGATGGCGGCGATGGGACAGCGGAATTAATACTTCATCACTGCAATGGTGTAACTCTGCAGGCAGAAGTGAATGATCCGCTGGGAAGAAAAATTAATTCATCATTTGGATTAATTGATAATGATAAAACTGCCGTAATAGAAATGTCCAATGCGTCCGGTTTGCGTTTATTGCAGGCCAATGAATTAAATCCTTTGCATGCTAATTCTTACGGAACGGGCGAATTGATAAAACATGCTTTGGAAAAAGGAGTAAGCAAAATTATACTATGCATCGGCGGCAGCGCTACTGTAGATGGAGGGGTGGGTATCTTACAGGCATTAGGATTTCGTTTTTTTAATAAGAAAGGAGAAGAACTAAAAATTATTCCTGAAAGCTTAGTGGAATTAGACAGAATTGAATTTTCTGAAACTGATAAAAGAATAATGCTTTGTAAAATTGTTGTGCTTTGTGATGTGGAAAATGTTTTACTGGGGAAAGAGGGAGCAGCCTATGTATTCGGACCACAAAAAGGAGCCGATCCCGCTGCCATCATAAAACTGGAAGCAGCATTAACAAAATTGCGTGATGTTGTTTTCCGGCAATCAGGAAAAGACATGGCATTGATTAAACAGGGAGGTGCTGCTGGCGGCACTGCTGCTTCACTGGCAGTCTTGCTGAATGCAGAATTAGTAAACGGTATTGAACATTTTCTTTCAATTACCGGGTTTGATGATTTTCTTAAGAAAGCAACTATTGTCATTACAGGAGAAGGATGTATTGATATGCAAACCTTACAAGGCAAGGGACCTTATGGTGTAGCACGAAGAGCAAAGAAAAAAGGATTACGCGTAATTGGTCTTGCAGGAGAAATATCATTAGCATCCAGGACATCCCTGCAACAATATTTTGATGTGCTGTTATCCATCAATCATGAAACGATAGAACTTTCTGAAGCATTAAAACAAACCCGCCAAAATCTGAAACAAACGGCAACCATTATCGGAAAAGAGCTTGCTTTACAAATTTCTTAAACATTATATTCCATCTGGAACTTTCTTAAAAATTTATCCCGGTCTTAAACTGTAAATTCGCAAAATGATTGCTGATTATCTGAGCGGACTGAATGAAAAACAAAAAGAAGCCGTACTTTATATTGACGGTCCTTTGATGATAGTAGCCGGTGCAGGCAGCGGCAAGACCAAAGTGCTTACCACCCGTGTGGCTCACCTGATGGCAAAAGGAGTGGATGCTTTTAATATTCTTGCTCTCACCTTTACAAATAAAGCAGCAAAAGAAATGAAAGAAAGGGTAGAACAAGCCCTTGGTAATAATGAAGCAAGAAATTTATATATAGGCACTTTTCACTCTGTGTTTGCAA
This sequence comes from Sphingobacteriales bacterium, assembly GCA_023251235.1. Taxonomy (GTDB): domain Bacteria; phylum Bacteroidota; class Bacteroidia; order Chitinophagales; family Chitinophagaceae; genus VBAS01. Next base: position 9,838 of record JAHEZE010000076.1, read on the forward strand.
GAATTTTAAGAACAGAAGCGCCACGTATCGGCTACCCAAACAATTTTACAATTTATGATACCGATGATGCAAAAAGTGTTGTGAAAACAGTGATCAACGAACTAAACCTCGATGATAAGCATTATAAACCCAGCACAGTCTATAACAGAATTTCTTCTGCAAAAAATGCACTGGTGGGCCCGGCTGAATATGCTACTGACTATTACATACAGCAGGAAGATATGCGCAGTAACCGTCCTGCTATTTCACAGATTTATGACGCTTATACAAAGCGTTGTTTTAAAAACGGCGCCATGGATTTTGATGATTTGTTACTTAAGTTTTATGAACTGTTGAAAAATGTACCGGAAAGCCTGAGTAAATACCAGCGCAAATTTAAATACATATTGATTGATGAATACCAGGATACCAATCCGGCACAGTATGAAATAATAAAACTGCTGGGCGCTATGCATGAAAATGTTTGTGTAGTAGGAGATGATGCACAGAGTATTTACAGTTTCCGTGGTGCCACCATTCAGAATATTTTACTGTTTCAGAAAGATTACGAAGAAGTAAAAATGGTGAAGCTGGAACAGAATTACCGGAGTACACAAAGCATTTTGAATTCTGCCAATGAAATTATCAAGAATAATAAAAGCCAGATACCTAAAGACCTGTGGACAGAAAATGCAGAAGGAGAAAAAATACGTTTGGTAAGAACAATGACGGATAATGAAGAAGGTAAATTTGTGGCAGATACCATACAAGAACAAAAGCTTCGAAATCATTATTTAAATAAAGAGTTTGCTATTCTTTACCGTACCAATGCCCAGAGCCGGGCATTTGAAGAGTGTCTTCGCCGCATGAATATTGCCTATACCATCTATGGCGGCATTAGTTTCTACCAGCGAAAAGAAATAAAAGATTATATCGCTTATTTAAGAATTATCATTAACCCGAAAGATGAAGAAGCCCTGAAACGTATTATTAATTACCCTGCAAGAGGTATTGGTAAAACAACAATTGATAAACTTATTCTTACCGCCAATGAAAAAGATATCAGCATGTGGGAGGTAGTAGAAAGGGCAAAAGAATTTGGATTTAGGGCCGGTACTTTAGAGAGCATTGATAATTTTGTGACGATGATAAAAAGTTTCAGGAGTATGCTGCAAAAACAAAATGCATATGATGTAGCTGTTCATGTAGGCAAGCAAACCAGTTTTGTAAAAGAATTATTTAATGATAAGAGTACGGAAGGATTAGCAAGGTATGAGAACATACAGGAATTACTGAACTCAATAAAAGAATGGGTGGAAAGTCCGGATAATGAAGAAGGAGAGCTGGTGGATAAAAGTTTAGGCAGCTACTTACAACAAATAACATTGCTTACCGATGCAGATGAAAAAGATCCGAATGCAGATACGGTAAAATTAATGACCATCCATGCGGCAAAAGGCCTTGAGTTTTCAGTTGTGTTTGTGGCGGGGCTGGAAGAAATGCTTTTTCCCAATGCACTCAGCATAAATACAAGAGAAGAACTGGAAGAAGAAAGAAGATTATTTTATGTGGCTATCACAAGAGCCAAGAAAAGATTATGGATAACCTATGCCAATACACGTTATCGTTTTGGTTCATTAATACAAAACGATCCCAGTCGTTTTATTGATGAGCTGCCCGAACAATTCATTGATAAAAGTTTTGCCGGTGGCGGCATGCGAAACCAGGGTGGTGATTTTGGTAACGGAACTGCTTTTGAAAGAATGAAAGGATGGGGAAATGAGTCTGATCCCGATAGCTATCGGGCTGGAAATCGTGGTTCATCGAAATCAAAAAAAACTACCGCTTCTTATCTTCCGCCGAAAACAAATTATACAAAACCTGTTGAACATACGCCCAGTGAAAATTTTGTGGCAAGCGATACTGGTAATTTACAACCGGGACAAAAAGTGGAACATCAGAAGTTTGGTTTTGGTGAAGTGCTGAAAATGGAAGGAGCTGCCCACAATCCGATAGCTACTGTAAAGTTTGAACATAACGGTGAGAAGAAGATCATGCTGAATTATGCTAAGCTGAGAATAGTGGAGTAATAAAAATCTAAAATAAATAAGCCATCATCACTTCGTCTAAATATTTATTCTCACTTTTCAGATAAGTAAATCTTTTCAGTAACCCCTCTTTTACAAAGCCGGCTTTCTCATAGAGTCTTATTGCTTTTTCATTGATGGAGGCAACACTTAATTCTATTCTTAAAAATCCTTTTGCTTTAACATATGCAATTATCTCCAGCATCATTTTTAATCCTTCCCCCCTGCCTCCAAAAAAAGGATGAATTGCAAATCCTCCCAGATAAATGATATGAGCATTTCGGTACTGTTGTGGAACGAGCTTGCACATGCCGGTAGACAGACCATCATCTTCAAAAACATACAATACTTCTTTTACAAGCAGATCATTATAGATGGGTAAAAAAGATTCGGCATCCATTTGCTCATATAACAAAAAAGGGTTTATCTGCTGGTGCATATATAATTCATAAATGAAATCAAAATCTTCTCTTGTCGCTTTGCGGATCATAAATAATTATTTTATCTCCATGCAAAATTAGATTCAAACAATAAACGGCAATATGGCTTTTCTGTCAGCCGGGTATTCTTTAAATTTTTCTTTATACCATTTATGATGGGATAAAGCCCGTGGAATAAGATTGGCTGCTGTCCAGATTAAAAATGTAAATGCCGGCAGATTCCAGCAAAGCAGGGCGAAGCCCAGCCATTCAATTAATTCGCCAAACAAATTCGGACAACTGATCTTATTAAATAACCAGCCCTGCGGTATTTTATAATCTGTTTCATCCCGCTTGCGAAGATTAATAAGTATATCATCTGCTTTCCAGTTTATATAAAGTCCGGAAAAAAATAGAAAGACGCCGGCTATAAAACGAATGTCGGCAAACCAATCAGTAGAATAATTGGCAAAATGTGTAAAATAAAAGCCAAAAGAGAAGCCGTTCATAATACTAAAGAAGACAGCTGACAGCATGATGATCAATGGCATTTTTTTTCCTTTTGTATGCAGCCGGAAAGGAAAAATAAAAACCCGGTTAATGTAATGAAGACAGAATAAACCGATCATAATCCATGAAACGGTATGAAGAGAATCAAGATGGGGAAAAAGAAAAATCCATAATACCAGCAATACTGGCAATTCCATTATCAGCCATCCCCATTTATTGGAAACAAGCGGCCCCCATTTGGATGACGTGTGCCTGCCATAAGGAGCTGTGATTTTCAGCAAAAGAAAAAAGATAATAACAGCAAGTACAATCCACCCGTATAATATAGATTGATAAGTAGTCCATGAAATAATAAGCGGAAACATGAATAGGCTGGTTTTCGTTTTTATAAATTCTCCCAACAAGATAATTCTTATTATTAAACAGCAGTTTCCCTTCTTACCCGTCTATTATTTAAAAGTTATACACTAACTTCATTATATCCATCACAAAAAAATTTATTGTATGCCTGATCGTCGCCGTTTTTTACAAAGCACTTCTACGCTGATTGCCGGTGGTGCCGTATTATCATCTTTTGGCAAACAACCCTTCGGCATTTTTAAAAATAAAATATTACCCGGTGAGCAAATAAATATCGCGGCCATTGGAATAAATGGAATGGGGTGGAGTGATCTTACCGCTGCTCTGAAAGTTCCGGGAGTTAATCTTGTTGCCTTATGCGATGTAGATAAAAATGTGCTGGATAAAAGAATGACGGAACTATCAAAAATGCCTGCCCGTACCGGTACGGACGGGAATGTGGATGCTTCAAAAGTAAAAACCTATGGCGATTACAGGAAACTACTGGAACAAAAAGATATTGATGCAGTCATTATCGGCACACCGGATCATTGGCATGCTCTGATTATGATGCATGCCTGTGAAGCAGGTAAACATGTATATGTTGAAAAACCGGTTGGCAACTCCATTGAAGAATGCAGGGCGATGGTAGCAGCACAGAAGCGATACAATAAAATTGTACAGGCCGGTCAATGGCAGCGAAGCCAGCAGCATTTTCGTGATGCGGTTGATTTTATAAAAACGGGACAGCTTGGAAATATAAGAACCGTAAAAGTGTGGTGCTATCAGGGTTGGATGAAACCGGGACCTAAAGTTCCTGATAGTGATCCGCCGGCAGGTGTGGATTATAAAATGTGGCTGGGGCCGGCACAATTGAAAAAATTTAATTCAAGCCGTTTTCATTTTAATTTTCGCTGGTTCTGGGATTATGCCGGTGGCTTAATGACTGACTGGGGAGTACACTTAATGGACTATGCTGTTTTCGGCATGAATGCCGATGTACCGAAATCGGTTTCAGCATTGGGAGGACCATTTGCTTATCCTGAACTTTATCAGGAAGCTCCTGATACGATGGGAGCATTATATGAATTTGATAAATTCAATCTTATCTGGGATCATGCTATGGGAATTGATAACGGGTTGTTTGGAAAAGATCATGGTATTGCATTCATCGGTAATAATGGAACATTGGAATTAGATAGGGGGGGCTGGGAAGTAATAGAAGAAAGAGGAAGTAAAAACAAAGTGAAGGTGGAAAGAAAAAAACCAACTGATAACGGGTTAGATAAACACTGGCAGAATTTTATTGCTGCAATAAAATCGGGAAAGCAGGAAGATCTGAATTGCCCGATCAGTACCGGGGCACATATTGCTACTGTTTGCCAGTTGGGAAATATTGCATTCAGAAGTCAGCAGAAAATAACCTGGGATAAGGTTAATCAAAAATTTTCTGATCAGGGTTTAAATGAAAAATATTTGAAAGCGCATTATCATAACGGGTATGTACTGCCGAAAATATAATTATTTAACCGCCTTTTTTAATGCTTCTATCATTTTCTTTTCACTGCCAATAAATATTTTATCGTAAATGATCACAACAGGTCGTTTGAGAAAAGTGTATTCATCCAGAATGTATTGGCGGTAATCCTTCTCTGAAAGTTGTTTGTCTTTTAATTTCCACTCTTTATATTTCAATGCCCTGCGACTGAACAATGCTTCGTAATTACCGGCCATGTTTTTCATTTCATCAATTTGTG
>JAHEZE010000149.1 GCA_023251235.1 Sphingobacteriales bacterium
CTTTGATAAAAAAATCGGCTGCTTTATTACAGCAGGATATTGAACTGGTAACAGGACAAAAGCTTTCTATTATACATGATCTTAATACAACCAAAGGCAATATTATTATCATTGGCTCTGCAGAAAAATCGTCCCTCATCCAAAAATTAATTCAACAAAAGAAAATAAGTGCTGCAACAATAAAAAATAAATGGGAGGCTTACCAGATTCAAACTGTTGTTAACCCGGTTAAAGGAATTGCCAATGCACTGGTAATTACCGGCAGCGACAGAAGAGGAACAGCTTATGGGGTTTTTGAATTATCAGGACAACTGGGAGTTTCACCCTGGTATTGGTGGGCTGATGTGCCGGTAAAAAAGAAATCCTCAATTAATATTAAGAAGGGTGTTGTTATCAGCGATGCACCGAAAATAAAGTATCGAGGCATATTTATTAATGATGAAGCTCCGGCCCTCTCTGGTTGGAGCAAAGAAAAATTTGGTGGTTTCAATCACCAGTTTTATGAAAATGTTTTTGAATTAATTCTCCGCCTTAAAGGAAATTATCTATGGCCCGCCATGTGGGGTAATGCATTTTATTACGACGATTCATTAAATATAAAATCAGCCGATGAATATGGAATTGTAATAGGCACTTCACATCATGAACCATTGATGCGGGCACATGAAGAGTGGAAATATTTTGGCAAAGGCCAAAAATGGGATTATGATAGCACAGAAACCGGGTTAAAAGAATTCTGGCGTGGAGGTATGCAACGGGCATGGAATGAAAAAATAGTAAGTATTGGTATGCGTGGTGATGGTGATGAACCAATGAGCAGAGAAACAGCGACTGCCCTATTAGAAAGGATTGTAAAAGATCAGCGGCAGATAATAGAAGAAGTAACTCATAAACCTGCGAGTGAAACACCACAACTCTGGGCTTTATACAAAGAAGTACAGGATTACTATGATAAAGGCATGAGGGTACCCGATGATGTTACTCTATTATTATGTGACGATAACTGGGGCAATATCCGCAAACTTCCTAAACTGACCGATCCTCCCCGTAAAGGCGGATATGGAATTTACTATCATTTTGATTATGTAGGTGGCCCAAGAAATTATAAATGGCTAAATACAAACCCGATTCCAAGAGTATGGGAACAAATGCATTTGGCTTATGAGTATGGAGTAAAACAAATATGGATCGTGAATGTTGGCGATATTAAGCCGATGGAGTTTCCGATTTCATTTTTTTTTGATTATGCATGGAATCCGGATAAGATTGGCGCTGATGATTTACAAAAATACACTGAGCAATGGAGTGCCTCACAGTTTGGAAGTAAGTATGCAAAAGAGATTGCTGATATCATTTCAAAATATTCAAAATACAATGGAAGAAGAAAACCTGAATTGCTCGATCAGAATACTTATAGCCTTACAAGTTACAATGAAGCAAATAGAATAACTGAAGACTATTCCCGCTTATTACAAAAAGCAGAAGAAATAAATAAACAGTTATCACCAGAATACCGCGATGCTTATTTCCAGTTGGTTCTGCACCCGGTTAAAGCTTGTGCAAATTTGCAGGCACTGTACACAACAGTAGCTCATAATTTATATGCTGCATCAGGAAAACAGCCAAACGCCAACATGCTGGCCGATCGTGCAAAACAACTTTATACAAATGATTCCCTCATCACTCTTGAATATCATCGGCTAAATAATAGTAAGTGGAACCACATGATGGATCAGACACATATTGGTTATACTTATTGGCAACAACCTGATAAACAAAAAATGCCGGATGTAAAATATGTGCCGAAAGACTCCATAGCTGAACAAGATGTAAAAATTGATATTTCCCCAAAAACTTCAACAGATTTTATTCCGAAAAACAGTAAGGGAATTAATTTCTACGAACAGAATGGTTATGTTTCCATTGAAGCAGCACACTATACAAAAGCAATTAATACATCACGCATTAAATGGAAAATAATTCCAGGTATAGGACGTGATGGCGATGGTATTACGACATTCCCCGTAACTGAAAAGATTGAAACAATTACAAGCAGCTTAGCGCCTAGCCTTGAATATGAAGTTTATGTGTATGACATAGGTGCGATAAAACTGTACACTTACTTTTCTCCAACCTTGAATTTCCATAATGATTTTTTAGGATTGCAATATGCGATTGCAATTGATGATGAAACTCCGCAAATTATCAGCATTAACAAGGAGGATAAAAACACTGGCAGCGGTATTTGGGAAAAATGGATTTCTGAAAATATTATTATTAAAACAAGTAATCATAAAATAACTACACCCGGAAAACATACCGTAAAATATTGGATGGTGAACTCCGGAGTAGTATTGCAAAAAATGGTATTAGACTTTGGTGGAGTTAAGCCGAGTTATCTGGGTCCGCCGGAAACAAAATTTTAAGTAAGATTAAAATAAATAAATGAAACGGATACTTCCTATCGCTATTTACCTGCTTACTTTGATAATTCTTCAACCTGTGAATGGACAGGTAAAACTTCCACGCCTGGTGAGAGATAGTATGATACTGCAAAGAGATGCCATCATAAAAATATGGGGATGGGCTGCAAAAGATGAAAAAGTAAATGTTAAGTTTAATAATAAAACTTATAAAACAAAAGCATCTGGGGATGGTAAGTGGTTTGTCATGCTATCACCGATGAAAGCAGGTGGGCCATACACAATGGATATTACTGCGGGTAACAAAATAACATTGAAGGATATTTTAATTGGCGATGTGTGGGTTTGTTCGGGGCAATCAAACATGGTGCATCAAATGGAGCTGCATAGTATTCGTTATGCAAAAGAAATAGAGCAAGCCAATTATCCTGAGATAAGATATTTCTGGATTCCCACTTTAACTGATCTTCAGCAAACACATGATGATCTGCCAACAGGTTATTGGAAATGGGCAAACCCACAGGATGTAAAACAGTTTTCAGCTGTAGCCTATTTTTTTGCGCAGAAGATCTATGAAAAATATCATGTGCCGATCGGTTTAATAAATGCCAGTGTTGGCGGCACTCCTATCGAAGCATGGACAAGTGAGGATGGCTTGAAAGACTTTTCATCAATAATAAATACTATTCAGAAAAACAAAGACACAGCTTACATAAATAATATTAATAGAGCAGCTGCCAATAATACCAACAGGCCACAGCAGCAAACCGATTTAGGATTAATGGGTGAAAAACAATGGTTTGATGTTTCTTATGTTCCAAAAGAATGGAGAACAATTAATATTCCGGGGTATTGGGAAGATCAGGGATTAAAAGATTTGAATGGGGTGGTTTGGTACAGAAAAGAAATTGATGTGCCTGCCTCCATGACGGGTATACCGGCAAAAGTTTTTTTGGGAAGAATTGTTGATGCGGATATTTTATATATAAACGGGAAACAGGTTGGCAATACAACCTATCAATATCCTCAGCGGAGATATAATGTGCAAGTAGATCTGCTAAAGCCCGGTAAAAATATTTTTGTAATAAGAGTTACCAATACTGCCGGCAAAGGTGGATTTGTTCCTGATAAACCGTATTCTCTGATTGCCGGTAATGATACCATCGATCTGAAAGGTTACTGGCAATATAAAGTGGGTGATGTTTTTAAAACCCAAGCCGGTGGCAGTCCGGGGATCTCTGCACAAAATCAACCAACCGCCTTATATAATGCAATGATTGCTCCTCTTATTAATTATACAATTAAAGGTTTTTGCTGGTACCAGGGCGAAGCAAATACATGGAACCCGGGAGAATATGCAAATCTGCAACCTGCAATGATCAATGATTGGAGAAACAAATGGCAACAACCAACTGCGCCTTTTTTATATGTGCAGCTTCCGGGTTTTATGGAATACAATTACCTGCCTTCTGAAAGTAATTGGGCACTGCTGAGAGAATCGCAGTTAAAATCTTTATCTGTTCCAAATACAGCAATGGCTGTAGCAATCGATCTGGGTGAATGGAATGATATTCACCCCGACAATAAAAAAGATGTGGGTGAACGACTGGCATTGGCTGCAGAAAAAATTGCTTACGGTGAAAATATTGTTTATACCGGCCCAATCTATCAATCATACAAAATAGAAGGAAATAAAATCATTGTCAATTTTTCAAATGTTGGCAGCGGATTAATAACAAACGATAGCGAAGAACTAAGCGAATTTGCTATCGCCGGTGCTGATAAAAAATTCGTTTGGGCAAAAGCAAAAATTGATGGTGATAAAATAATTGTATGGAGTGATGATGTTGTCAATCAAATCTATGTAAGATATGCCTGGGTCGATAATCCTGTGAACCCAAACTTATATAATAAAGAAGGTTTGCCTGCATCACCATTCAGAACTGATAAAACTCCTAACCCTTAAAGGGGAATAAAATATTTTATATGAAGAAACTTTTTATTGTTTTATTAATTAGTCAATCCTTGTTGCAAAATTCATATGCACAATTTAACCAGCAATGGCAGGGGAAAAAATGTGCGGTTGTTCTTACTTACGATGATGCAATCAATCAACATCTGGATAATGCTGTTCCTGTTCTTGATTCATTAGGATTAAAAGCTACATTTTATATCACTGCTTTTTCCTCCTCCATGCAAACACGTATGAATGATTGGAAAAGACTTGCTGCCAACGGTCATGAATTAGGGAATCACACTTTATATCATCCCTGTATCGGTGGTAAAGGAAGGGAATGGGTAAGGCAGGAGTATGACATGAATAATTATAC
>JAHEZE010000150.1 GCA_023251235.1 Sphingobacteriales bacterium
AAGTGCATCTTTCATTGGACGGATATCTTTTTTATAACGAATATCAGATGGAGTAATGGTACCGCTGGCAAGAATATTACCTGCCACATGCAGTTTTGCTCCCGGTGCTACAGTGCCTATTCCAAAATTTCCATTACCGCATAGAGCAAAATAACTTCCCGCTCCGGATGTATTATCCACATCGTAGGCAAACACGATTGAAGCATTTTGCCAGCCGTCAGCTCCGTTATAACGATAGGCACCTATTCCTAGTGAGGTCCAGTTACCGGATTTAAAACCAAAGTTTGCCAATTTTATTTCAGAACCAGCACTGGTGCCAAGAACACCTGAATAAGTTTTGAATATCTTACTGGGAACAGTTCCGGCAAGTTCTTCACCATTTGTTGCCAATGAAAATTTTGCACTGGGGGTCGGAGTGCCAATTCCTATATTACCCCCATTTGTAATACTCATTCTATTTATAAAATTTGAATAGAAATCCAGTCCATATTGATTTCCCCCGCCGGTTCTTTTTGATGCAATCCCTTCACCACTTCCATTACCGAATATGAGACCCGAGTTGACCGTGCCATTATTTAAATTACTTTGATCTATTCCAACAGTTCCGTTAGGATTGATAGCAAAAGCCTGATTATTGTTGTTGACAAAATATTTGTAACCACCCGCAAAACGCATCATCATTTGATTATCCGCATCATTGTTAGTTTGAGTATTGTTACTCGGGACATCACCAATTGCAAATGCTCCTTTTTTCCCACCTGTTCCAATATAAGAACCTATTGCTGTTGAGTAGACGCCACTGGCTGTTGTAAAATTTCCCAGAGCAAGGCTTCCGAATGCATTTGATAAAGCGGCATTTCCGATGGCAATTGATTGTTCTGCACTTGAGCTTGAATTTAAGCCGATTACTATTGAATTAGTGCCTGTAGCTTTACAGTTATAGCCAATTGAAGCAGCAGTACTAAATTGTGTGCCGGTTGCCTGTGAATTCAAACCGAATGCAAATGCGTTTTGACCATTTGCTGCCGTAGAGTTTGTACCAACTGCCAATGAAGTTTGAGCAGGAGTTGTTTGGGAAAGGAGGCTGACAGAGACAAGACTGATGATTGTAATAGAAAGCAAATACTTTTTCATATTGGTTAATTTTTTTTAAACCTACATTCAAAAGCAAGTGAAAACAATAGAACAAAAGTTATAGGGGAAATAGTGAATGGTGAATAATAAGTAAGGAGAAAAGGGAATTAAGATTAATTCTTTCCAAATGCTTTATTGATGGCTTCAGTACGATTCTGCACATGCAGCTTTTCATAAATGTGGTGAATATGTTGCCTGACTGTTGCTACGGAAATAGTAAGTTGGTTGGCGATCTCTTTATACAACAAGCCCTTCGTAAGCAATTGAAGAATTTCGTTTTCACGGCTGCTAAGAATATCTAATGTAGTCGTTTCTTTTTGGTCTTTCCTGAAAAGCATAACCAGCTTTCGGGCAATATTGGCACTCATGGGGCTGCCGCCATTATATAATTCCTTTAATGATTCAATCAATTGAACAAGCCCGGTATTTTTTAAAAGATAACCGGAGGCTCCGGCTTTTAATGCTTCAAAAACCTTTTCATCATTTTCATATACTGTAAACATCATGAATTGGGTGCCTGGGCTTTTCTCCTTTACCTGTCTTACACATTCGATCCCGTTCATGCCGGGCAGGTTAATATCCATGATCACAATATCGGGTTGCAGTTTTGGCAGATCATAAACAGCCTCTTCAGCGGTTTTAAAAGTATCTAAAACTTTAAAATCACTGCTAAGGCTGATAAAATTCTTTAATCCATCTCTTACTTCATCCAGGTCTTCTACTATAGCTAAAGTGATGCTCATGTGTTTCGAAAGTAGGTTACATCGTTTGTGACGCCAATAGAACGAAAGTTATACCGGCAGCGGTACATTTATTATTACAGTAGTGCCTGCGCCGTTTTTTATTTCAAACTCACCTTTTATTTCATTTATTCTTGATTGCATATTTGATAAGCCGTTACTGAATAATCTCACATTATTTATATCAAAACCGGTTCCGTTATCCTGTATTTCTATTTGCAGTTTTTGTCTTACATCTATTTTTATTGTAACAACTGAGGCTTGCGAATGTTTTACTATATTATGTAATGCTTCTTTTACCGTTAAATATATATTACGCCTGAACTCTCCACTGACAAAGCTGACAGGGAATTGGTCGGGGGCTTCCACAATGCAGCTAATTCCATTTTGCGACAAATATTCTACCGCATAAACACGGGTGTAAGAAAGTAAATCACTCAGCGAATCATTTTTTTCATTCAACGCCCATACTATTTCCCCCATCTTATCAATCATTTCATGGCTGTATTCCCTGATCTTTGTGATGTCTTCATCAATAGGTATCAGTTGTTGCTTCTTTATACCAATGGTTTCACTTAAGAATTTTATTCGTGATAATCCGGCACCCAAATCATCATGCATATCGGTTGCAATTCTTGTTCTTTCCTTTTCGATTGCTTGTTGTTTTTCCAAAACGACCATTTGCTTTTCCAATTTTCTCTGATAATAAAATCTAAAAGCAATAACCAATAATCCAATAATTAATAATCCTGCTGTCAACCTAAACCACCAGGTTTGCCACCAGGGCGGAGCAATAGAAAATTTATAGTGAATAGTTTGTTCAGGATAACGACCAGCCGGAAATGTTGCTTTGATTTCCAGGGTATAATCATCGGGTGGTAAATCAATAAACGAAACAGTTGCATTATTGGATGGCTCTGACCATTGATTATTACTACCTCCCTGCAAGCGGTAACTGTACAACACTTGCTTTTCATCAAGGTAAGAGGTGGCAGAAAAATAAAAATTAAGATTATTTTGTTTGTATGATAACGAGGCCCGGCCTGTTTCAAAAACAGTGTCCTTTCCTGCCTTGATCATGCTTACCATCAATGTTGGTAAATAATCTGCGGGTCGTTTATTCTCTGCTGTGATTTTGATTAGTCCATTCGATGCCAGGCCCCATGCTGTATTATGTTTATCAATTATGACTTTGAAAACACTTTGATAAATATTATTTTGTTTAGTAAGGTTTTCAATTACAGGCACCCCGTTTTTAATAGTAACCTTGTCAAGCCCTAAAGCACTGCAGGCCCAGATATTATTTCCCGCATCACAAGCAAGATGTGTTATGAAATTATCTGACAACCCCGATGCGGTACCAAGACTGAATTGCTTTACAAGAGCTCCATTTTTAAAACTGAATACCTGTATACCTTTGGATCTTGTACCGATCCAAATATTATCTTTTTTATCGATCACGATCGACCTGGGAGAAATATCGGAGAGCTCTTTTTTGAAACGTACAGTTTCCTGCAGATAATTCACCGGATCTTCCGGTGTAGGACGATACATAACCAGGTCACTGGCCCTGGTGGCCACCCAAATATTTCCTTTACTATCTAAGGCAGGATAGTCGGCGTAATAATTCAGTTTTCGCTTACAGAAAATTTTGCCATTTACAATTGCACTTATATGATACTTTCCACTCACAATAAGATTTCCATTGTTATCAACAAGAAAATTTGCATAAACATTGTCTATTGAATCATTCAAAATTATTTCCGGCGAAAGCACATTTCCCTTTTGATCCAATTTATAAACATTGTTGGCCCAGATACCAAAAAACCCATAAGGCGTTTCAATTAGCTGCGCTACGTTATCTGCATTTTTTACCTGATAATTGATCTGTCCATTATTATTTATTATAGTGGCAGCCGCATTTCTGTTTGAGTATAACAATACACGGTCTTTATATCTATCATAAGAAATATCAAAAGGAGGAGATAAGTTGTAGGGCTTTTCGATCAACGAAAAATTACTGTTCACAAGTTTGCTTAATCCTGCATTATTGGTTGCGATCCAGGTAATACCTTCCCGATCCTGGAAAATAATATTGATGAAAAACATATTTAAACCTGATGCAGATGTAAAAGGGATAATGTTACCATCGGGTGTTGCTTTTACCAAAATATGACTTTGATCTCCTAACCAGCAATTATTTCCATTATCAAAAAGAATAAAATAACTCCCTAAATTTTTTACTTGGGAATATTTATCTGGCAGTTCCTTTAAAATCAATTTTCCTTTTTTCAGCCCGGTTGTATCGATAGCTTTTATGTATTTTTCGGTCGTTGCCCAGATACGTCTATCAGGTGCTATTTGAAAACCGTTAACTCCCGCTAATTCTGCAGTGACCTTGTGAGTAATTTTATTATATAAATACAAAATATTGTTAGTATTGGGAAGCATGGAATTATCCCGTTGAGCAAGAATATAATTATCAAAAGAAAAAATAAAACTTAAATAAGAACTGACATCTTTTCCACTGGTATCAATAAAAGGAAGTTTTATAAAACGATCTTTTTTATTAAAAAGAAGCAGTCCATCTTCTGCTGCCGCATAAATGTCTCCTTTTGAATCTCTGCATAAATTATTTATAACATAATTATAGTCATTAAGCGGAAGTGATTTCATTTTTCCTCTCACAAGGCAATTGATCTTCATACTATTTGTAACTACCCATAAGGAATCATCACCCATTTCCATTACACAATTGACAATATCAAACCCAAGACCATTTTTTGAAGTATAATTTATAAAACGTGAACCATCATAGACACTTAATCCATTAACTGAAGTAAAATATAGCCGGCCTTTACTATCCTGGTAAAT
>JAHEZE010000015.1:0-39457 GCA_023251235.1 Sphingobacteriales bacterium
ATACTCTTCTACCTGGCTTTTCTTTTTTCCTTCTGCCGGCTCATTGATTGGAAACTTAACAAAGCCATTTCCGTTGCTCATCACTTTACTCATCAGAGCAGAATATTCGGTGGAAATATCGTTATCATCAAATGATAAAATATTTCTGAAGCCCATTGTATCCTGGTAAAATTTTACCCAGGGGTTCATCTGGTTCCAGCCTACATTGCCCACACAATGGTCAACATATTGGAGCCCGGTATCCGCAGGATGAAAATAGGGATTGCTCCATTCACGAAATCCGGGTAAGAATGGACCATTATAATTTTTTCTTTCTACAAATAAATGAACCGTATCCCCATAGGTATGAATGCCGCTCAATACTACTTCCCCATCATTATCTTTTAAATGCTGAGGTGGCATATATGATTTTGCACCACGTTTTACAGTTTCTTCCCATGCACTGGTGGCATTATCCACTTTTAAGGCAAGAGCTTTAACACCATCACCATGTTTATAAATATGGTCTGCTATTTCATTATTACTGCGGATGGGTGTAGTAAGTACGAGGGTCAATTTATTTTGCCGAACAGCATAACTTGCCCGGTCTTTTACCCCTGTTTCCGGACCTGTATAAGCCAATGGCTGGAAGCCAAATGCACTCATATAATAATGAGCTGATTGTTTTGCATTACCCACATAAAATTCTACGTAGTCTGTTCCCTGAAGTGGAAGGAAGTCAGTTTGCGAAGCCTGATTTTTATCTGAAACTGTAATTGTGTTCATAAAATATTTTTTTGTCAGCAATAACATTTCTATTCATCACCTTTTGTGTCACTCCCTTGTACGTTCAGAAATTCTATTGAGCAATTAAAGAATGCCACATTACTCCCCTTTAGAGGATGGGGGTATATCCATTGCCAGCGTTTCCATTAAAAGATTGAAACGGCTTCTTTGGTCAGAAAATAATTTATGAGGATAATCAGGAAGCATAAATCAAAATTAAACAAATTCCCAACTACAAACCACAATCTAAAAACCTTAAACTTCAGCTCTTATCTTTGCGTTATGCAAAAAATAGGCATATTGGGTGGTGGTCAACTGGGAAGAATGCTTTTGCAGGCTTCGGCTAATTACCCTGTCGAAACATATCTAATGGAAAATGATGATGAATGCCCGGCAGCGCATCTTTGTCATCATTTTACTAAAGGGGATATAAAAGATTTTGAGGATGTTTATAATTTTGGAAAAAGCCTGGATTCGGTTACTATCGAAATTGAAAATGTAAACGTAGAAGCTCTGGAAAAATTAGAGGCCGAAGGGGTAAAAATTTTTCCAAAACCTTCTGTATTGAAAATAATAAAGAATAAAATTTTACAAAAGCAATATTATTCGCAATACCAGGTACCCACAGCAGAATTCATCGTTACTCATGACCAGGCAGAATTAATGCGCCAGGAAAAATTTCTGCCGGCCGTCCACAAACTGGGCGAAGGCGGTTATGACGGCCGTGGCGTGGAGATCATTAAAACCAAAGACGATCTGCATAAAGCATTTGATGCTCCCGCTGTTTTAGAAAAACTTATTCCTATTGAAAAAGAAATAGCGCAAATGATCGCTATTAATGAAAAAGGAGAAGCAGCTCTTTATCCTCCGGTTGAAATGCTTTTTGATCCCGAACTGAATTTACTCGACTATCAACTTTGCCCTGCAGAATTAAGTACACAAACTCTTTATAAAGTAGAAGCTATTGCTTTAACTGTAGTTAAAAATTTTCAATCGCCGGGGATATTTGCAGTAGAAATGTTTGTTGATAAAAATGGAAATGTATTTGCAAATGAAACAGCCCCCAGGGTTCACAACAGCGGCCATCATACCATTGAAGCACATTACAGCAGCCAGTTCGATATGCTTTGGAGGATTATGCTGGGATATCCGCTTGGAAATACGGAAGCCATTCTTCCTTCTATTATGGTCAACATCATCGGAGCTTCCGGATACAATGGTCCTGTGAAATATGAAGGGCTGGATGAAGTATTGAAAATAGAAAATGCTTTTGTGCACTTATATGGGAAAAAACAAACCAGGCCTGGCAGGAAAATGGGCCATGTAACTATTCTAAGTAAAGAAAGACAGGACCTGCTTCATAAATCCAATAAAGTAAAAAGTATGCTTTTACCGAAATCATAAGTACTTCCTTTCATCCATTGCATTTACCTTTTATAAAAGCCTGATCAATATCATCTAAGAGAACATTTTTTTCTGATTTATGATTGCCGATAAGTACTTATTTTTAATGCCCAAACCACAATTGATTAATCGTGACCAAAACAAAGTTTTTTAAAACATCACTTTTTTTACTGATCTTCTATGCATTTGCTGCCTGCAATAATAAAAAGAAGGATAACACAGCACAAGCAGCAGGTCCTGTAAAACAACCTCCGATCTCAGTAGAAGCGCTAATTACTAAATCACAATCACTAAGCACTAATATTGAAGTTCCAGGAACATTACTGGCAAATGAAACTACCGAAATACACCCCGAAGTTTCAGGGAAACTCGTAGAATTAAATATAAAAGAAGGAAGTTTTGTATCTCAAGGAACATTACTGGCAAAAATATATGATGGAGATCTGCAGGCACAGAAACGAAAACTGGAAGTGCAATTAAAAATTGCCCAACAAACTGAAAATCGCCAGGCTCAATTACTAAAAATACAAGGGATCAGTCAACAGGAATATGATTTGAGTTTGCTTCAGGTGCATAACCTGAATGCAGATATTGATATTATAAATGAAGCTTTAAGGAAAACAGAAATCAGGGCGCCATTCAGCGGCAAACTTGGATTTAAAAATATCTCCCCCGGGGCATTTATTACTCCCTCTTTAATTATTTGCACGGTAAGCCAGGTGAGCCAGTTGAAATTACAATTTACTGTACCGGAAAAATACAGTTCATTGATTAAAAATGGTCAGCAGATAGATTTTACATTGGATGGATCTGACAAAACTTTCAATGCAAATGTTTCTGCAACTGAAGTGTACATAGAGGAAAATTCCAGAAGCCTTTCTGTAAGGGCTATAGTAAAATCCCATGACCCATTTTTAGTTCCCGGGGCTTTTGCTAAAGTAAAAATTGTATTAGGCAATAATGAAAATGCAATTTTAATTCCTACTGAAGCAGTCATTCCCATGGGCCGGAAAAAACAAGTCTACCTGTTTAATGGAGGAAAAGTTTTGGTAACAGATATAGTAACCGGTATTCGTGACTCCACCAATATACAGGTAATAAGCGGGTTAAAACTGGGAGATACTGTTATAACCTCCGGCTTATTGTTTCTGAAGCAAGGAAGTGATGTAAGAATTACAAAAACTAATTGATTCCAATTTTGAACAGATGAATTTATCAGAACTAAGTTTAAAAAGACCCGTACTAGCCATAGTTTGTTCTTTATTGATCATCATCTTTGGCTCTATCGGCTATTCTTTTTTGGGTGTAAGAGAATATCCTGCCATTGACCCGGCTGTAATCAGTGTACGTACTTCTTATGTTGGTGCCAGTGCAGATATAGTAGAGCAGCAAATTACCGAGCCATTAGAAAAAGCAGTAAATGGTGTACAGGGTGTAAAAAATATTACATCCAACAGTTCCCAGGGTAATAGCAGCATTACCGTTGAATTTGAATTGAGTGTGGACCTTGAAAAAGCTGCCAATGATGTAAGAGATAAAGTAGGACAAGCCGTAAGCAGCCTGCCCCAGGATATTGATGCCCCTCCAATCGTATTTAAATCGGATGCAGATTCTGACCCAATAATGTTTATTATTATTCAAAGTCAGAAAAAAAACTTACTTGAACTTTCTGATTTTGCAGAAAATGTAGTACAGGAACGGCTGCAAACCATTTCAGGTGTTAGTTCTGCAGGTGCCTTTGGAAAGCAATATGCCATGAGGCTTTGGATTGATCCTTCAAAACTTGCTGCATACAAACTTACCGTACAGGATATAAGAGCTGCATTGGAAAAAGAAAATATTGAATTGCCCGGCGGAAAAATAAGGGGTAATACTACACAGTTAATTATTAAAACCTACGGAAAACTTTCAACTGAAACACAATTTAATGATCTTATCATTCGGGAAACAGAAGGGCACATTATACGTTTTCGTGATGTTGGTGCAGCCGTTCTTTCCTCTGATAATGATGAATTTTCCTCTCGGGTAAACAATGTAGCCTCTGTCGGTGTAAGGATTATTGCGCAACCGGGCAGTAACCAGATTGAAATCGCAGATGAGGTTTATAAAAGAATTGACCAGATTAAAAAAGATATGCCCGGCGATATTACCATTGAAGTTGGTTATGATCGTTCAGGTTTTGTACGTAAAGCAGTAAATGAAGTAAAAGAAACTTTAATTATTTCTATTTCACTGGTGGTCTTTATCATTTTTCTTTTCTTCCGTGAATGGTCATTAGCGCTACGCCCATTAATTGATATCCCGGTTTCCCTGATTGGTGCATTCTTTATTATGTATGTGGCGGGCTTTTCTGTGAACGTACTGACACTACTTGCTGTGGTATTAGCAACAGGGCTGGTTGTGGATGATGGAATTGTTGTTACAGAAAATATTTTCAAGAAAATGGAACTGGGCATGAATAAACATAAAGCCGCCCTGGAAGGTTCCAAAGAAATTTATTTTGCGGTCATAGCTACTTCAATTACCCTGGCAATCGTTTTTCTGCCTATCATTTTTTTACAAGGCTTTGTTGGAAGATTATTCCGGGAGTTTGGAATAGTGGTAGCCGGTGCAGTATTGATTTCAGCCTTCGTTTCACTTTCACTTACTCCTGTATTAAATATTTTCCTTAGCAAAAAAGATCCGGGCAAGCATTCCTGGTTTTATCGGGTTACTGAACCATTCTTTACCGGAATGGAAAACCTTTATCGCCAGACACTAAAGGGATTTATGAAACTTCGATGGGTAGCATTAATCATTGTACTTGCCTGCCTTGCCACAATCTACTTAATTGGGAAAAATATCCCTTCCGAATTAGCTCCAATGGAAGATCGTAACCGGGTTCGTGCCACCTTAACAGGACCTGAAGGAGCCGATTTTGATTTTACTGATAAGGTTACTTATGATATTGCCCAACAGCTTATAGATTCTGTTCCCGAAAAATCATTTGTACTCACATTTGCTCCGGCAGGATTTACCGGTGGTGGCAGTAGCAACACTTCTTTTATCAGCATGGGATTGGTAGATGCTGGTATGCGTAACCGTTCACAGGATGATATTGCACAGCAAATGAACCGGATGTTTCGCCGGTATAATAATGTAAGGGCTTTTGCCATCCAGGAACAAACAATTTCCGTAGGACTTGGTGGCCGTGGTTCCTTCCCGGTACAGTTTGTATTACAGAATCTGAATTTTGATAAGTTAAAAGAAAAAGTTCCGAAATTTCTGGATGAGGTTGCAAAAAGTAAAGTATTCCAGGGCTTTGATGTTAACCTTAAATTCAATCAGCCCGAATTACAGATAACCATTGACCGGTTAAAAGCAAATGAACTGGGGGTTTCTGTTTTAGATGTTACTAATACTTTACAGTTGGCATTAAGCGGCCGCCGTTTTGGTTATTTTATAATGAATGGAAAACAATATTCAGTTATCGGGCAAGTAGAAAGAGAAAACCGCGATGAACCGGTTGATCTGAAATCTTTTTATGTACGTAATAACCGGGGAGAGTTAATACAATTAGATAACATTGTAAAAATGGAAGAATCCGCTAATCCCCCAACTATTTATCATTTCAACCGTTTTAAAAGCGCCACTATCTCAGCCGGTCTGGCAAATGGAATGGCACTGGGAGATGGTATAAAAGAAATGGAAAGAATTGCAAAAATAGTTTTAGATGAATCTTTCAATACTTCGCTTAGTGGCGCTTCTCTTGATTTTAAAGAAAGTTCTTCCAACACCTCATTTGCCTTTGTACTGGCATTAGTGTTAATCTTTTTAGTGCTGTCAGCACAATTTGAAAGTTTTATTGACCCGTTGATTATTATGATCACGGTACCACTTGCTTTAGCCGGTGCTGTAATAAGTTTAAAATTATTTGGGCAAACTTTGAATATATTT
This sequence comes from Sphingobacteriales bacterium, assembly GCA_023251235.1. Taxonomy (GTDB): domain Bacteria; phylum Bacteroidota; class Bacteroidia; order Chitinophagales; family Chitinophagaceae; genus VBAS01. The sequence continues at coordinate 6,106 of JAHEZE010000015.1, forward strand.
TCTCAAATTGGTATCATCATGCTCATTGGGCTTGTTACCAAGAATGGAATTCTTATTGTTGAATTTGCCAATCAAAAAAGAAGAAGAGGTGAAAAGAAGATTCCTGCAGCTATTGATGCGGCCGTTGCAAGATTACGGCCTGTCTTAATGACCACATTGGCAACTACATTAGGAGCTTTACCGATTGCTTTGGCCATCGGTTCTGCAGGTAAAAGCCGTGTACCATTAGGAATTGTTATCGTCGGAGGAATGTTATTTGCCTTAATTCTGACCCTGTATGTTGTACCAGCTTTATATTCTTATTTATCAAGTAAAAAGAAATCAAGCAATCTTGACACGATAATATCAGTTGCTGAAATGAAAGAAGCTCATGATTAATTTTTTTATGAACTCAACTGTTGACCTACTAGCAAAAAATATTGTTGCGCATGCCCCGACGAGCTACGATAATAATCGGAGCGGAACTCGGAATCGCACTCTTATACGTTCTGTTCTTTATGCTGCTTTCAGCCTGATTGCTTTTTCATTGCATGCTCAGAAATTACTCTCATTGGAAGAAGCCATTGCCACTGCACTCCAGAATAATTTTGATATTCAATTATCAAAAAATGATTCAATGGTGGCTGCCTTGGATTATTCTTACCGCAATGCCGTTTTTCTTCCAAGAATAAACAGCACCCTCAGCTCCAACTGGGCTGAAAACAAACAGAACCAACGGTTCACCAATGGCACAAAAAAAGCAGGTGGTGTAAAAACAAATAATTATGTCGGCAATGTTTCTTTAAACTGGACTTTATTTGATGGCTTGAAAATGTTTGCTACAAGAGAGAAGGCTGCAGAATATATAAAATTGGGAGAACTGGGTATTAAAGATCAGCTTGTAAATACGGTAGCCGCTGTTATCAATAATTACTACGCAATAGTAAGACAGAAACAACAACTGAAAGCAATAGAAGAACAAATGAGCCTGAATGAAGAAAGAGTAAAATTATCTCAACGAAAACTGGAGATTGGTGAAGGCGCCAAGCCAGATGTACTGCAAAGCAAGGTGGATCTGAATGCACAAAAAGCAGCAAGGCTTACTCAACAAACCCTGATTGAAAAACTAAAAGAGCAACTGAACCAATCAATGAATGTAACACAAAATACAACTTATGATGTCGTTGAAACCATCCCGATTAACATGAATTTGGCGCTGGGAGATATTCAAAACAATATTGAAAACACAAACCCCGTTTTGCAAATCACAAAGAAAAATATTGATATTGCCAATCTTACATTAAAAGAAAGAAAGGCTGAACGATGGCCAACTCTTACGTTTAATTCCGCTTACAATATTAACCGCACCAATAATAACGTGGCTCTCAACCCCGCCCTGCCCATCTATAATCGCAACAGGGGATATAATTACGGCTTCGTTGCCAACATCCCAATTTTAAATAACCGGAATAACAACAGGCTTATTAAACAAGCCGCATTAAATGTTGATTACAGCAAACTTATTTTTGACAATCAACGTTCACTGATCAATCTTGATATCATTAATGCTTTTAAAGATTATGAACTTCAAAAACAGGAACTGGAACTTGAAGAATCTAATATTTTACTGGCAAAAGAAAATGTTGACATTGCACTGCAGAGTTACCGTCTCGGTGCTTTCACTTTTTTACAATTGAGAGAAGCCCAAAAAAGTTTAGAAGACGCATACAACCGCCTTATTGCTGCCAGGTATAATGCCAAACTTGCAGAAACCGAACTACTTCGTTTAAAAGGGGACTTAATTAGGTAGTTTCTCTTCACTATATAGGAGGCGGATAGAACACATTAGAAAATCACACGTAGTCAGACAATCTATATGAAAACCATGGTTTCTAATATTTCTATTGTGATTCAAATTGATGCACTACCCAAAATGAGGTCCCGATTGTTATCAGGACTAAACCCGTAATTTTGACTCATGGCAATATTAAAGTTCAGGATCTATTTTGAAGAAGATGACAGTGTTTATCGTGATGTTGTTATCCGGCATACACAATCATTTTTTGAATTACATGAAGCGATATTACGAGCTTATGAATTTGACAATAAGCATAAAGCTACTTATTATCGCAGCAATGATCATTGGCAACGTGGAAGGGAAATTTCACTGGAAGTATATGATAAAGAATATAAGGCGCCCCCCTTATTAATGAAAGATACTACAGTTGGTTCTGAAATTAAAATTCCCTCTCAAAAATTTATTTATAATTATGATTTTAACAGGAGTTGGAATTTTCTTGTTGAGCTGATTAATGTAAGCAAAGAGGAAAATCCGAAACTCAGTTATCCTGCTATCATCCGTACAGAAGGTATTGCTCCCAGCCAGTATGGTACCAAAGGTTTGCTGGGTGCAAAATTTGCCGATGTGGAAGAAAAATATGACCTGACGCAGGTTTCAGAAGGCTTTAGTGAAAAAGATGAAGAGGGAGAGGATATTGGATTAAGTGACGACACCGTTGAAGAAGATACCACGGAAATATAATTAAAAGAAATTTATGAACTTGAAAATTGATAATGAATTTTCCTTCAAAAAAAACAGTTATCATTATTGCCGGACCAACAGCCGTTGGTAAAACATCCGCTGCCATTGCACTCGCAAAACATTTTCACACAAAAATAATTTCTGCTGACAGCCGGCAGTGTTTTAAAGAACTCAATATCGGTGTGGCAAGACCTTCGGAAGAAATACTAAAAGAGGTAAAACATTATTTCATTGCTTCACATTCAGTAAAGGATGAAATGACTGCTGCTGATTTTGAAAAATTTGCATTGCAAACAGTATCTGAATTATTTATAACAAAAGATGTGGTGATCATGGTGGGTGGCACCGGGCTCTATATCAAAGCATTTTGCGAAGGGCTGGATGAAATACCTGAAGTGAATTCTGAACTAAGAATTATGATAAATGCACAGTTCAAAGCAAAAGGAATGGAATGGCTGCAAAATGAAATAAAACAAAAAGACCCTGAATTTTATAAATCGGGAGAGATTCAGAATCCCCGGCGGATGATGAGGGCATTGGAAGTGGTGGAGTCAACAGGTAAATCAATTCTTTCTTTTCGAAAAGGAAAAAAGGCAGAAAAAGATTTCAATATCATCAAAATAGGTCTTCAGCTGCAGAAGGAAGAATTGTATAAGCATATCAATGTAAGAGTGGATAAAATGATTGAATCAGGTTTGTTTAATGAAGTAAAAGCATTGATCCCTTTCAGGAAACTAAATGCGTTACAGACAGTGGGTTATTCGGAAATTTATAATTACCTGGATGGAAATATTTCTTTTGAGCAGGCAGTGGAAGAAATAAAAAAGAACACGAGGCAATATGCCAAGCGGCAGATGACCTGGTTCCGTAAGGATAAAGAAATAAAGTGGTTCGCCCCGGAGCAGATAAAGGAGATAATTGAATACACTGATATGCAATGATCAATTTAAATACATTTTGCATACAGCAAATCCATTTCAAATGAATTTGATATTGATTTCTTTTTATTCTTTGGGATTGGATTGCACTGGCTAAATCAAATTTGATAATTTATTCTTATAGCAAAAAAGTAATTAAATATTTTAAAACAGTCTATGGATTCAATTTTAAATTTTAGATAAATTTGATTATTTTTATTCGAAGATTAAAATAACCCGCCGATTCATTTTTTATAAGCAGAACAACAGGATAATAAATGTTGATTTTTGGGGAAAAATTGTTTCATATGTAAGACGCATTTTTTTTAAAGAAAAGCATTTATGCACTAACTACTTTTATACATTCATTTTATAATAATTATTTTATGGGAGCAGTTAAAGATATTTTGAAAATAAAGGGTAACATTACCTTTTCTATTTCCCCGGACACAATCGTTTATCATGCGCTGGAAATTATGGTTGAAAAAAATATAAGTGCCCTGGTAGTGACAGAAAATGAAAAACTTATAGGTATTTTTTCCGAAAAGGATTATGCCCGTAAAGTAGAACTTAAAGACAGAGCTTCAAAGAAAACACGGATTGGAGAAATCATGACGGGCCAGGTTATTACTGTAACACCCGACAGCACTATTGATGATTGTATGCAGTTAATGACAAATAAATTCATTCGGCATTTACCTGTTATTGAAAATGATAAATTGGTTGGGATCATTTCTATTGGCGATGTTGTAAAATACATTATTAAAGAACAACAATTTATTATTGATAATATGGAGCATTATATAACCGGAACTTGATTTTAGTTACATCAATGCTTTAATACCAGTTGCTCAGATTGAATTTACAATATTCACTTATAATTGCTGGCCACATTTGTAGAAATGCATGAAGAAATAAAAAAGTGCAAGTTCTGATGCTGTTTTTAAAGTCAGCTAATTTGATTACGACTAAATTTTAAATCCAAGTGTAATCAACACATTGCCGCCGCTGTCTTTCAGGTTGGCAAAAGTGTTGGCTCTCGGCGAGTTTACTCTATAAGGAAAGTTTACATCTTTATTTAAGCGGTGTACATAGGTAAGGTCAAGGAACATGCCTTTGTTACGGTAACCCAACCCGCCGCTGATATTCATTTTTCTTCCTTTCAATTCACTATCTGTATAGGGGCTGCCATAATAAGCAAATCCTGCACGGGCCATAATGGTTTTAAATTTCAACTCTGCACCCAGCTTGAAATTGAATACCCCTTTGTATAATGCATCAATGGCATCATTGTAAGGTTTATAAATGTCATTCGATGTATTTTGATCATAAGCGGCAAACTGCAACCATTTGTAATTAACATATTCTATATCGGCAGTAATAAAACCTTTCTGTCTTTCTATTTTTTCTTCTTCCCTGAAGACGTAAGATCCGCTGATCATGATCCTGGTAGGAGAATTGATCACATATTTATTCTCCGTTTGATTTCCCCCGGTTAATACTGAACTGGCAACACTGTCATATCCTGTGTTAGGGGCAAATAGTTTTTCCAGGTCAGCAGCAAAGCCGGAGCGAAATGTTTCATTCAACGGCATCCATGTAGGAGAGTGCACTGCTAACCCCAGGCGTATATATTCTTTTGGCCGGTAAATAATCCCCCCTCTCAGATTAAGTCCATACCCCTTTAATGTATAGTTTTCATCGTAGGCTAGAAAATTAAAATTGTTATTGATATTACCCGTGGCATCCCATTCATGGAAATAAGTTCTTTTTTCATGGTTAATAATGGAAACCCCGAGGCTGATTCCGGCAAGCAGCTTTTTGCTTACCTGCGATCCAAAGCCAAAAGCAAATTCGGTAATTCCACCTTTGGATTCCACCAGGTTTTGCTGCCCTCGGTTGGCCACCTGTTCTGATCTTGCAATTACTTGTTTACTTCCATTGACGGTAGCAGTATCAACGAGGTAAGTATATAATGCCATCTTTGTTTGTAAAGAAATAGTAGAACTGTTCAGCGCCTGGTCAATGGTGAGATTAGAGGAGGCAAATTCATCAGCCAGTGGTTCAGCAAAACTGCTGTAATTATTTTCTCCCTGATAAAAAGTTGTTTGATTAAAATTAGCAAGCCGTGTTACGGTCATAGCAAAAGAATTTCTTGCATTGCGTCCGAATCCTCCAAAAACAAATCCGGTAGTGCCAAGGCCACTTGAGTTTTTTGATGATCCTGTAAAATCTGTTCCCCGGAAATTACTTTTTCCTTTGCCAAATTGAAAGCCGGGGGTAAGAATAAAATCAGAGGTTTTAAATAAAGCTAATCCGGCTGGATTAGTATGGTTGGCAGAAGCATCACCTCCCAAAGAAACGACGGCGCCGCCAATGGCCTGGTTACGGGCGGTGCCCGTTTGCGGATACCATGTTAACTTAAGTGCATCTTCTGGAACCTGTGAAAAACTTATGTAGAATGAAAGAAGAAAAAATGTTGTGTAGATTTTTCTGTTCATAAAAATGAAATGAAAGCTTAGGTAATAAGATGGAGGAAACATTGCAGTAAATGTTTCAACTGAGTATCCTCCATCATGATTGATAATTTAATTGCCACCCCTGTTTGGACGGGTCACTCCCCCACCTCCGCCGCTTCCTGAAGAACTGCCTGAGCTACCTGAGTTGTTGCCGGAAGAGTTGGATGTAGAAGGTGAATAGGTTCTGTTGGGAGCATTGTAAGAATTATTATTCCCACTAGAAAATATTTGCTTCAATGTATTGCTGAGACCATTGCTGTTATTGGAGTTATTATAAACCGGCCTGCTGATAGTCATACCGGGTCTTGTAACGCCTTTCGTAATATTCAGATTTGTGTTATTATAATTGTTATTTGTGTAAGTGTTTAAATTAAAGTTGCGGAGCTTTACTGGATTATTCATGTTGCCCGCTATTTTGGAATTTATTACCATTACTGTATTTACACAATAAGGATTGTAATAATAGTTCCAGGAATTGTAAGGATTATAATAAGTGCCGTAATAATTATTATATTGATAGCCATACCGGTCATAAGAATACCAGTCGTTTAAATAATCCCAGCGATAATGGTTCTGCACTTTCATGCGTAGAAAGCGATCATCATAATATTGATCATCGTAGCGGTATTTTTCTTCATCCTGGTCCACCCGTACATATTCATCCTGGGGGCGGGCAGGTGAGTAATATACATCATCGGGAGTTTGACCGGTTTTGTAAGCGGTAGTACAGCTGCTTAATGCTGCTGCGGTAATTGCCAGGAGTAAAATTTGACGTTTCATGGCAGACAGTTTAAATGATTATAAAATTGAAGTTACTACATTTGCGCCGGAATCACGGCACATTTATTAAAGCCTCAAATATTTTGCCAGCTGGGAAAAAATTTTGGACTGTGCTGTTAATTAAAAACCAAAAAACAGAAACAAAAAACATAAAATGAGTAAGGGAATTACTACAAGAGCGGAAGATTATTCTCAATGGTATAATGACCTTGTATTGAAGGGAGGGTTGGCTGATTATTCAGCTGTAAGAGGTTGTATGGTCATTAAACCATATGGATTTGCCCTTTGGGAAAACATGCAGGCTGTATTGGACAAAATGTTTAAGGATACCGGGCACCAGAATGCCTATTTTCCTTTGTTTGTGCCTAAAAGTTTTTTGGAAAAAGAAGAAGGACATGCTGAAGGCTTTGCCAAGGAATGTGCGGTGGTAACTCATTACCGGCTAAAAGCAAATCCTGATAAAAAAGGAACTTTGATGGTAGATCCGGATTCAAAGCTGGAGGAAGAATTAATTATACGACCAACGAGTGAAGCCATCATCTGGAATTCATACAAAGACTGGATACAGTCTTACCGTGATCTTCCTTTGCTCATCAATCAATGGGTGAATGTGGTAAGATGGGAAATGAGAACAAGATTGTTTTTGCGTACAGCAGAATTTTTATGGCAGGAGGGGCACACCGCACATGCAACTGCTGAAGAAGCAGTGGAAGAAACCAAGCGTATGCTTGAAGTGTATGCAACATTTGTTGAACAATTTATGGCTTTACCTGTAATAAGAGGGGTAAAATCAATCAGCGAACGATTTGCAGGAGCAATCGATACTTATTGTATTGAGGCACTAATGCAGGATGGAAAAGCTTTACAGGCAGGCACCTCTCATTTTCTGGGGCAAAATTTTGCAAAAGCATTTGATGTGAAATTTTTGAATAAAGAGAATCAGCAGGAATATGTATGGGCTACCAGTTGGGGAGTAAGTACAAGACTTATTGGGGCATTGATAATGGCACACAGCGATGATAATGGGTTGGTGCTACCTCCAAGAATTGCTCCTGTGCAGGTAGTGATTGTTCCGATTTATAAAGGCGACGAATCCAAACCGGTAATTGATGCTAAAGCAAATGAAATAATAAGTGCATTGAAATTGGCAGGCATCAGGGTAAAGTATGATAACAATGATAATACAAGACCGGGCTGGAAATTTGCCGAGCATGAATTGAAAGGAGTTCCTATCCGGCTTGCAATGGGTTTGCGGGATCTGGATAAAAATGTAGTGGAATTGGCAAGAAGAGATACAAAAGAAAAACAACATGTTTCATTGCAAGGTCTTGATGGGTTCATTGTTAAATTGCTGGATGAAATTCAGCAAAATCTTTTTGATCGTGCCCTTGTTTATCGGAAAGAACATATAACAATTGCAGACAAATGGGAGGAGTTTGTAAAAATACTGAATGAAAAAGGAGGTTTTGTTTCGGCTCATTGGGATGGAACTGCCGAGACAGAAACAGAAATAAAAGAAAAAACCAAAGCCACTATCCGATGTATTCCTTTAAACAACCCGCAGGAAGAAGGTAAATGCATCTTAACCGGGAAGCCAAGCAAGGAAAGAGTTTTATTTGCTATGGCTTATTAGTGGAATGATTGTGTATTAATAAACCAACACTGCATTGTATTTAAACCATTGCTTCTTTAATTTTATTATAACCTCCGGAGGAGTTCTTCGGACAAAAACCAATTTACCATGGAACAGGATCAAGACACTTCATCATCCGGGCTTGGCATTGATCAAACATCTCAAACGCATTTAGTTGAAGCAGCCCGTTGGGCAAGGTTTCTTGCAATTGTTGGCTTTATAGTTTGTGGTCTTATTATATTAATGGGAATTTTTGCAGCATCCATCTTTTCTTCCATGATGGAAAAATTCAGAGGTGAGGAATTTTCCAATATTCCGATGAGCGGTCTTGGTCAGATGATGTCTGTTATATACATAGTGGCAGCAGTAATTTATTTCATTCCCTGTCTCTTCTTATTCCGGTTTGCCAATTATATGAAAACAGCGTTTATAACAGGTGAACAGGAAACATTAAATAAATCTTTTCAGAATCTGAAAGTGATGTTTCGGTTTGTAGGCATTCTTACAATCATCATTCTCTGCCTGTACGCACTAGGCATTTTAATGGCTATTGCCGGAGCAGCTGCAGGAGGACTCTGATTACACCCCGCATTTAATAATTAATCCCCGGTTCAAGGCCGGGTTTTTTATTTGATAGAATAATAGCATTAATCTTTCATCTCTTCAGGATAAAAAACAATTAACACAAAATCAGTAACTATAACCAGCAACCATCAACAAGCTTTACTTTTACTTTATGGACGAGGTAAAGAATATATTCGAAGAAGGCCGGGTGCTACTTATCAATAAACCGCTTGAATGGACGTCTTTTGATGCAGTAAGAAAGATCAGGAATCTAATAAGGATAAAGAAAGTGGGGCATGCCGGTACACTGGATCCATTAGCAACAGGATTATTGATCATTTGCACAGGAAAGTTTACCAAAAAAATAAATGAATACATGGCGCAGGAAAAAGAATACACCGGAACATTTACTTTGGGCGCCACAACACCTACTTATGATTTGGAAAGTAAACCGGAAAGTTTTAAAAGCACTGATTCTATTTCAAACGAAGAAATTGAAAGGGCAACAAAAAAATTTATTGGAGAAGTTTTCCAAATACCTCCTGCACATTCAGCCATTAAAGTGAAAGGTAAACGGGTGTATGAAATGGCAAGAAAAGGTATTGATGTGAAGCTGGAACCAAGAAAAATTTTTATAAAAGAATTTTCGATAACGAAAATTCAATTACCTATTGTTGCCTTTCGGGTAGTTTGTGGTAGCGGAACTTATATCCGTAGTCTTGCAAATGATTTTGGTGCAGCACTTGGATGTGGAGCCTATCTCAGTAGTTTATGCAGGACAAGAATCGGGGATTTCAAACTGGAAAATGCAAAAACAATAGAAGAATTTGAAACTGAAATAAAAGAGATCAGAATGCAAATGGATAGTTGATGCCTAATTGAATGATTCCGCCCAATGGTTTAAAATTATAAAACCACTGATTTTTACCTATAATATTAACTGGTTCCGGCGAAGGATTTTTTATTTTTACAGCATAGTCAAAGCGCAGAATAAAAAAATCAAAATCTATTCTCAGGCCGGTACCTGCACCTACAGCCATATTTTCCAGAAATGATTTTGCTGTAAGTTTTGCATCAGGAAAATCAGTATGTGTTTTCAGAAACCAAACATTCCCGATATCTGTAAAAACACAGCTATTTACTTTAAATCCTGCTATAGTACCAAGAGGGAAACGATATTCAACATTCGTTTCAAACTGAAAATCGCCAAAACGAAAAGGAACTTCTTCTTTTGTTTTTGTGGTAGAACCCGGGCCAAGCGAACGCAGACCCCATGCTCGCATGCTGTTGGGTCCTCCGGCATAAAACTGTTTAAAAAAAGGAAGGTTAAGATTTGTTTTCCTGTTTCTTGTCTGTAATGCCAGGCCTGCACCAGCATAAGCCCGGATCACAAATGAATTTTTTCCCAGGCTCACTATACGGATGAATTCTGCATCCAATTTTATAAACCGGAAAAGACTGTCAAGAGCTTTTAATTTAATAAAATTAGAAAGCAATCCTGATTCTTCAATATTTGTTCTGAAAACATGAGAGGCATTCCCTTTGCCGCCACGCACCTGGAATCCTCCCTGTATGGATACCACTAAACCAGTGTTAAATATATTTCTGAAAGATGGAGTTTTAGTAAAAATGCTGTCCAGCTTCGGTCTTGGATTCAGAAATGCATATTCTATATTCGGCATCTTGAGACTGGCTGTCATTTCTCTTCCAATGTTGTTTTTCCAGGAAAAATTATAGCCCCATGACGCATTGAGCGAAGTCAGGTTGAAAATATCTTTTCTTTCAATGTTACCCAAAGAAAAAGAAAGCACTGTTCTGAAATTATCCCTGAATTTTTCGGGAATCCATTTAGCATTAGGAATTGGTTTTGGAAAAAATATTGAATGGCTGATGCTGGCCTGCCTGGTTTTTACAAATTTACCTTTGGTGTCTACTTCTGTACCATATCGAATATTGGTGTTTGTCTGAATGGTTGAATGGCCAAAATTTCTGTTTTGCAATTGCGCATTAAGTCCTATTCCTAATAATTTTTCATCAAGAAAAAAACTGCTGTTCCGGCTTCCTTCAATATTCGCGGTAAAAGAATATTTATCGGCAGGAGTAAGATAAATTTCAAAATCTACTGAATCAGTAAACGGCCTTGGAATCTGTTCAATATTAACCAGCCTCCATGCATTTAAACTATTAAAACGGTTTATTGTTTTCAAAAATTTATTTTGATTATAAAGATCTCCCCGTTTAAAATATATATTCTGGGTAATGAAATTCGGTTTAAAAAGATGCCGGTAATTAATGACGGTAAAATTGTTGTCATCCAGAATAATTTTTCGTTTCAACCCTATAGTATCGGAGCTGAAGTCAGGAAAAACTGTTGTATGCCCAACAAAATATTTTCTCAATCTTAAACTGTCGTAACCGGGTCGAAGACGGATTTCAAGATTGGCCGTTGGATTTGTTTTTTTGATACGCATGGAAGAATCCAGCAAATTAATTTGTTCAAAGGGATCGAAAGTCGGACGTAGCAGAAATACATTCAGGGTATCCCAAACGCCAACAAGTTCATCAAATGAAAACCGCAGGAAGCCGTTATTTCTGTAAAGTTCTACAAGGCGATTAAATTCCAGCGAAACTGTTTGTTTGGAAAATGGATCGCCCTTTTTAAATACTGAATTTTGTTTCGTTCCATCAGCCAGGGCTTGTAACTCAGGATGATTGATCTTATAATTTATTAAATCAAGCTTTACCTGTTTTCCTGGTTTAACATGAAAATTGACAATAGCCCGGTATTGAGGTGGTTCGGCATCCGGTTTTATGATAAGGGTCGTGTCATAAATAATAGTATCTCTGAAATATCCCTGCGAAATAAGCAGGGCATGCATGAATTTTACTGAACGATCTGCATTGGCACTGTCATAAACAGGGGGTTTCTTTAAAACGGAACGAAAGAGCTGCCCAACTGTTCTTGTCCTGATACTATCATCCAGTTGTCCATTCAGCTGGGTGATTAGCTGATTTTTTTCTTCTTTGGAAAAATTACCATCAAGGTTGATATTTGTTTGGTAAACGAAGGGTTTACTGGCCGGATAATTTTTAGGAACAACAGCGCAGGAGGTTATAAAGAACAGCGATATTACAGCTGCAAAAACGGCGGTAATAGTAAATGGTGACTTGCTTATTAACATGATTAAATTAAAAGAAACACGATGCTTTCAAAAACACAGGTCAAATATATTCAAAGTTTAGGCCATAAAAAATGCAGGGATGAAGAAGACTTGTTTCTAGCTGAAGGTCCTAAGATTGTTAAAGAACTTCTTTCTTCAAAAAATATTACTATCAGGCAGATTTATGCGGTGAATTCGTGGATAAGAAATAATCCGGCAGTTAGTGTAGGAGTTAGCGAAATAACAGAACAGGAATTAGAAAGAATTTCTCAATTAAAAACACCTAACCAGGTAATTGCTATTGTAGAGAAAATAAAGTGGAAAGATGAACCTGATTACAAAGAAAAAGTTTCACTTGTACTGGATTCCATTCAGGATCCGGGGAATTTTGGAACAATTATTCGCCTTGCTGATTGGTTTGGGATTAAACAGATTATTTGCAGTCCAAATTGTGCGGATGTTTATAATCCTAAAGTAGTGCAGTCTTCCATGGGAAGTATCACCAGAGTTCAGATTGAATACACTGATCTTTTACATTTCTTAATGAAGAATAAAGAAATAAAGATTTATGCTGCAAAACTGGAAGGCATTTCCATTACAAAAATCGGAAAGTTGAAAGAAGGATTTATTGTAATTGGCAATGAATCAAAAGGCATCAGCCCGGAAATTTCAAATCTGCCGTCAGTCAGTATTACGATTCCGAGTAATGGTGAAGCCGAGTCATTAAATGCCGCAGTGGCTACGGGGATTATTCTATCTCATATTTCACACTCAACCCTCTAAAGAAAGGTGCTTTACCGGAATTGTATCGCCTTTACCGGCCTCACTTTTCTTACAATATAGCTTGGTATAGTGAGTACAAGAAAACTTACAACTAAAGTTCCGCCACAAACAGCGGCTACCTGCCACCACACTATTTTAACAGCGGCTGTACTCATATAATAGGCTTCTTCCTGAAGAGTTATAAAACCGGTTTTTTGCTGAAGCATTAGAAGGCTTAATCCCAAACCAGCGCCTAAAATAATCCCGGTGGCGGTTATGATAATGGAATGGCGAAGGAAAATTTTTTGTACAGTCCAGTCACTTGCTCCAATTGCTTTTAATACACCCACCATGCGGATTCTTTCCAGTACAAGAATGATAAGACAGGTAATAAGATTAATGAGAGCTACAAGGATCATGAATCCGATCAGCACATTGCGGGTAACATTCTGCATATTCAGCCAGTCAAAAATATTAGGATAAACATCCCGGATAGGCTTGGTGTCCCATGTTTCGGGAAATTTTGCCAGTGCATAAAGATCTTCACTGACCTTTTGCATTTGAGTGTAGTCATGCAGGAAAATTTCATACCCTCCTATTTCTGTCTGATTCCAGTCATTCGATCGCTGAATAAGTTTCAGGTCGCCAATGACAAAATTTTTATCGTAATCTTCAATCCCTGTTTTGTAAATCCCTGATATTTCAAGCTTATCAGGTCTCAATGTTCCATCCGGGCGGATAAAATAGATCAGTATTTTGTCATTGACCTTCAGGTCAAGTTGCTTGGCCGTATGTGTAGAAATGATTATCTCTCTTGTATAGCTGCTGTCATTGAACCGAAGCCAGCGGCCTTGTTGTAAAAAAGGTTTTAGGTGGTTAAAATCATAACTGGTATCCAGCCCTTTCATTAACACACCTTCCATTTCTTCTTTGGTTTTTAAAATGGCATAACGGGTAGCAAAAGGATGTATGCTTGTTACCCGGGGATCTTTTTTTATTTCAGCAACCGTGGTATCATTTTTTTCAATAGCAATTTCTTCAGCAATCGCCGCCCTGCCGGGCTGTTTATATTGTACCCTTATATGACCGCAAAAACTAAATACTTTATTGCTTACCGTTTCCTGGAAGCCATTTACAAAGGCTAGTGTCACAATCATCACCGCTACACTGATGACAGTAGCTACAATAGAAAGTCTGATTATAAAACGGGAAAATGACTTCTGCTGGTTAAAAGCGATCCGGTTAGCTATGAAACTTGCAACTCTCACATTCATTTATTTGTCTCTCAAAAATAACGTTGTAAAAAGATTTATCCTCTTTTTCCTGATAATTTCACAATATTGTAGTCGATAATCCGGTTTATCAATTGACAGAACGATGAAATATATTTTACCTGTTTGCTTTTTATTAAGTTCCCTGGCGGTCCATAGCCAGTTGCCTGATCATATTTATAAATCAACTATTCATTCCGTAAAACTTTTTAAAACAGGCGATCCATACAGCTATCCCGTTATAAAGTTAAACAGTCCCGAACAGCTGGAATTATATTTTGATGACCTTGATGGAGATGTAAAGAATTATTATTACAGTTACCAGCTTTGTAATGCAGATTGGTCCACTACCATTCTACATCCATTTGATTACATCAGGGGATTTCAGAATGTACGGATCACAACCTACAGGAATTCTTCCATTGCTTTTACCCGTTATACCAATTATCAGGTTCGTGTTCCCGATAAAAATTGTGTACCTACAAGATCTGGTAATTATCTTTTAAAAATTTTTCTTGACGGGGATACTTCAAAACTTGTATTTACAAAACGGTTTCTTGTTGTTGATACCAAATCTTCAATTGCTGCACAGGTACTGCAGCCGTTTAGCGGGAGTATTTTCAGAACACATCAAAAACTAAAAGTTGCTGTTAATCTCAATTCAGAGCTTAATGCCTTCAGTCAGCAGGATGTTAAAGTGGTATTGTTGCAGAATTTTGCCTGGTCAACGGCATTGTATCAGCAACGGGCAACAATTTACCGTGGAAATTATTTTGAATATAGTGATGAAAACACCACTGCCTTTGCTGCAGGAAAGGAATGGAGATGGATTGATCTGAGAAGTGTAAAACTTATGAGTGAGCGGATGGTTCGTATTGATAAGCAGCCTACCCGGACAGATGTGTATGTAAAAACTGATGGAGAAAGACAACAGCAGGTTTATCTGTATTACCGCGATATCAATGGTCTCTATACAATAGAAACTTCAGACAATGTCAATCCATTCTGGCAGTCGGATTATGCTTTTGTGCATTTCAGTTTTTTCCCACCAGGTAATAAACCCTATCCTGAAAGGGATGTATATCTTTTTGGTGAACTCACCAATTACATGGCTGATGATAATTCAAAAATGGAATTCAATGAAGAAAAAGGGGCTTATGAGAAATCGCTGCTTCTAAAACAAGGTTTTTATAACTATTCATACGTTACATTATCGCCAAAAAAAACAAACGAGTCTTACAGTTTTGAAAATACCGAAGGTAACTATTGGGGTACTGAAAATGCTTATACCATTCTTGTTTATTATCGTCCATTTGGAGGAAGAGCCGACGAATTGATTGGATTTACAAATATTAATTCTGTATTCCAGCGACCATAGGTGAAAAAAAATTATTGCTCAAATAAAAAAACACTGGCAATAACCAATGCTTCAGATAATTTTCAATTAATCATCTTACATCTTTTTAGCATCTTCCAAAAACTTAGCGAGGCCAATATCAGTAAGAGGGTGTTTTAATAATCCTAAGATGGAATCTAATGGGCATGTGCAGACATTAGCTCCAGCCTCAGCACAGCGTATGATGTGATTGGGATTGCGGATAGATGCAGCAAGCACTTCGGTTTTGTATCCCTGCACGGCATAAATATGAACTATCTGTTCTATTAATTGTACACCATCCCAACCACCATCATCAATTCGTCCAATAAAGGGAGATACATAAGCAGCGCCGGCTTTTGCACAAAGAATAGCCTGTCCTGCTGAAAATACTAAAGTGCAATTGGTGCGGATACCATTATCCGTAAACCATTTAATTGCTTTTATCCCTTCTTTTATCATCGGTACTTTTACAACAATATTTTTATGAATGGCAGCCAGTTTTTTTCCTTCTTCAACTATCCCGGCAAAATCTGTAGAAATTACCTCGGCGCTGATGTCGCCATTCACCATTTCGCAAATGGTTTTATAGTGATTCATTATTGCTTCAGTTCCTTTAATCCCCTCTTTTGCCATCAGGGAAGGATTGGTAGTAACTCCATCAAGGATTCCTAATTCGTTTGC
The DNA here is from genome assembly GCA_023251235.1 of Sphingobacteriales bacterium. Lineage (GTDB taxonomy): Bacteria > Bacteroidota > Bacteroidia > Chitinophagales > Chitinophagaceae > VBAS01. The sequence continues at coordinate 22,293 of JAHEZE010000015.1, forward strand.
TTCTTTAATCTGTGCAAGGTTGGCTGTGTCAATAAAAAATTTCATGATTATTTAAAAATACAATTGTAAATAAAAAAAGGCAGGCTACTCACATCGCACCGCTACAACCACTTATCCTTGCTGCCTTCCGGCCCTGGGGAGGTTCAGCAGGAGCTGGTCGTGTAAGACCTGCCGGCCGCAAAGATAAGGGGAACAGTAGTGTAATAATTGGCTAAATAAATGATGTTGAAAATTACTTTTAAAGTCTTTTTGTTTTATTGTTTTTCCCTGATTGTTTTTTTAGTACATCTTGTTTGGTAGGCAAAATTTCATCATCCGGTTTTTTCTTTATCCAAATTGTAACCTCCTTCCAAATCGAGGGAGAATATTTCAAAACTGCTTTAATTACTACTTTATCTTCTGTACAAATAGCAGGCAGGATAAGTTCATTGCCTTCAAATACTCCATAACTGGAAGTAAATAAGACTTCTTTAGCAGAAAGAGGCTTCCATTTACCATCAGAAAGTTTTCCGTCAACATTAATATAATTATGAGTTCCTTTTTTTAAACTATCGGTATAAAGATGAAAATAAATGCTGTCCACTTTTTGGGCAATAATAAAAGTGGTTGAGGTGGTAAATAAAGTAAAAAATAAAAATTGTTTCATGATTCTTCAGCTAAAGTCGCAAATTATGTGCAAAGGGTTGGCAGCAATTGTTAAAATCATTTTTTGGAACCTGATATTATTTCATCCGGGTATCTTTAGCTTTGTTTAAAACCAATTTATATGTCATTTGAATGGAAAGGGGTTTTCCCTGCATTGCTTACACCCTTTAACGAAAAGGATGAACTGGACCTGGATATGTTTGAAAAAAATCTGGCTGCCCAGGTAGAAGCCAATGTTCATGGAATTATAATCGGAGGTTCTTTAGGAGAAGCCAGTACGATTACTGATAAAGAAAAAGAAGAACTGGTTGAATTTTCTGTTGAGTACCTCAATGAAAAAATCCCTGTGATATTAAACATTGCCGAAAGCACAACAAAGGCTGCAATAGAACAGGCTGCCAACGCAAAACGTTGGGGTGCTGATGGCATCATGCTGTTGCCACCCATGCGGTATAAAACGGATGACAGGGAGACTATAGAATATTTTAAAGCCGTGGCAGCTTCTTCTGAATTGCCCATCATGATTTATAATAATCCGCCGGATTATAAAATTGATACCAGGCCGGATATGTTTGAAGAGTTGGTTGCATGTAAAAACATTACTGCATTGAAAGAAAGTTCAAGAGATGTAACCAACCTGACAAGAATGAAGAACCGGTTTGGCGACCGGTTTAAAATTTTATGTGGTGTAGATACATTGGCCATGGAAGAACTTTGCTTAGGCGCAGATGGATGGGTGGCCGGATTGGTAGATGCTTTTCCAAAAGAAACTGTTGCTATTTATGAATTAGTAAAAGCTGGAAAGATTGAGGAGGCCACAAAGATTTACCGCTGGTTTATGCCATTGCTTGAATTGGACATTCATTCCAAACTGGTACAGTATATCAAACTTGCGGCCCAACAAACTGGTATCGGAAGCGAATATGTAAGGGCACCGAGATTAACTTTGATTGGTGAAGAAAGAGAAAGAGTTTTAAAGATCATTAATGATGGAATTTCTTCAAGACCAAATATTCAATAATCAATATTCAATGCTCAATGTTTAAGGATGCAACTTCTTCGGAAATTGAAAATTTGATGCAGCAGGCATGGACTGCATTTCATGTTTACAGGAAAACGAGTTTGAAACAGCGGGCCGATTTTATGCGAACCATTGCCGTTGAACTTGATTCTTGTGGCGATGAGTTGATTCAAACAGCCATGCGGGAAACTAATTTACCTGAAGCAAGATTGAGAAATGAAAGGGGCAGAACAATTTTTCAACTGAACCAATATGCAGATGCCTGCGAAAGTGGTGAGTGGCTGGAAGCAAGAATTGATACTGCGATCCCGGATAAAAATCCACCAAAGCCTGATATAAGAAAAATGCTGGTGCCGCTTGGCCCGGTTGTGGTTTTTGGTTCTTCTAATTTTCCGTTTGCGTATTCAACTGCAGGTGGCGATACCGCTTGTGCATTTGCTGCCGGTTGTCCTGTTATTATAAAAGCACATCCCGCACATCCGCAAACATCGCAAATGGTTGCCGATGCAATTTTAAAAGCATCGGGAAAATGCAATATGCCCAAAGGAATTTTTGCTCATGTTCATGGCGCAAGTTTTGAAGTGGGCAAAAACCTGGTGATGCATCCGCTTACAAAAGCAGTAGGCTTCACCGGATCATTTATTGGGGGTAAACAATTATTCGATTGGGCCAATCAACGTAAAGAACCGATTCCTGTTTTTTCAGAAATGGGAAGTATCAATCCTGTTTTTCTTTTACCTGAGAAATTAAAATCTTCTTCTGCTGATATTGCTAAAATGTATGCCGGCTCTATCACGTTGGGTGTAGGGCAATTTTGTACAAACCCCGGATTGATCATCGGTATTGAAAGTAATGAGTTGAAATCTTTTGTTCATGATCTGGGAAAAGCCATTCAGCAAATTTCCCCCGCACCTATGTTGCATTCCGGAATTGTAAAAGCCTACAAAGAGAAAAAAGGAAATGCTTTGTTGCAAGACGAAGTTCATCTCGTGGCCGAATCCGAAACAGAGGTAAAAGAAAATGAAGGCCTGCCAACTATAGCCACTGCAAGTGGACAATCTTTTATTAAAAACCGGGTTCTGCATCAGGAAGTGTTTGGGCCTTATTCATTGGTAATTCGCTGTAAAGACATGAATGAAATGATTGAAGTGGCAAAGCATACAGAAGGACAACTAACTGCTACCTTAATGGCCTCAGAAAATGATATAAAGTATAATGATGAATTAATTGAAGCAGTAAAAAATATTTGTGGTCGGTTTATACTAAATGGAGTTCCCACTGGCGTTGAAGTTTGTCTGAGTATGCATCATGGCGGGCCATTTCCTGCAACTACCGATTCAAGATTCACCAGTGTCGGTGCGGACGGAATAAAAAGATTTGCACGGCCACTTTGTTTTCAGAACTGGCCGAATGAATTATTACCAGATGAATTGAAAGATGAAAATCCATTGAGAATCTGGAGGACAATAAATAATGAACTGAAAAAATATTAAAAGAATTTCAAATGAAAAAGCTTGCCTTACTATTGCTGCCGCTTTCTTTATTTGCTCAGCAAAATATTCCCACTACCGGTACACAGAAGATGGCAGCATTTGCAAAACAAAAACAAATGCTGCAGCAATCACCATATAAGGATTTACAATGGCGATTAGTAGGTCCGGACAACCGAAGCGGTCGCAGTACTGATGTAGCGGGTATCACCGGAAACCCGAATATTATTTATGCGGCATTTGCTACCGGCGGCTTATGGAAAACTGAAGATGCCGGCAATACCTGGAAATCGATTTTTGATAAAGAAGCCACACAGTCAATTGGAAATATCGCATTAGCTCCATCCAATCCTAATATTTTATATGTGGGCACAGGTGAAGCAAATATTTTCCGTGCATCACTGCCGGGTATTGGAATGTATAAATCAACAGATGCCGGAAAAACTTTTAAACATATAGGTTTGGAAAACACCGGGACCATTGCAAGAGTGGTTGTTTATCCTAAAAATCCAAACATTGTTTATGTAGCTGCCAGTGGCAATGAATGGACCTATAACAAAGACCGTGGAGTTTATAAAACAACTGATGGTGGTAAAACATGGGAAAATATATTATTTGAAAATGATAAAAGCGGATGTATTGATTTGGTAATGGATCCCTCTGACCCAAATACTCTATATGCTTCATTTTGGAATCGTATCAGGAAAAGATGGAGTGATCCTATACCTGAAGATGGAGATTATATTTATAAAACAATAGATGGAGGAAAGAGCTGGAACAAAATTGTAAATGGTTTGCCTGATACAAAACTCACGGGAAGAATTGGTCTGGCAATTTCTCATTCTAATCCAAATGTTCTCTACGCATTTGTGGATGATCACAATAAAAAAAGAGATCCGAAGCCTGGTGAAACCGATAGTTACGAAAGAAAAGTACAGAAAGTTGTAATTGGCGGAGCTATCTACCGAAGCAATGATAAAGGAGAAACCTGGCAGAAGCAGGCAGAGATACATGATTTTTTTACACCACTCTCCGGAACCTATGGTTGGGTATTCAGCCAAATAAGAGTTGATCCCAAAGATGAAAATGAAGTGTATGCTTTTGGTGTAGCAAAAGGAGTGAGCCGGGATGGTGGCAAAACATGGAAAATTTGGGAACCAGCCGATACAACCGGTGATTGGACACATGGAGACAATCACGCCATGTGGATAGATGAAGAAAATCCGGATCGTATGATTGTTGGTAATGATGGAGGACTTACCTTAACTTATAACGGTGGAGTAAAATGGAAAAATTTTTTTAATAAGATACCGACCACGCAATTCTATACAATTACCTATGACATGCAAACACCGTTCAATGTTTTTGGTCCGGTACAGGATGAAGGCACAATGAGTGGAAACATTACAAATACTTTTGGAAAAACTTCAGATACAACGCTTCGTCCGTGGCGTATGGCTCCCGGTGGCGAAGGCACACAGATCCAGGTTGACCCCAAAAATTCAAATATTGTTTATTCATCCAGTTACTACGGTCGCCTGATGAAAACAGATATGAGTAAAAGCCGTCGTGAAGGTGTGAAAAGATTTACTGAGTTCGATGTAGGTCGTATAGATTCACTTCGTGGTGAGTGGTTGGCCGGAACTCTAATGAGTAAGTTTGACAACAAAACAATTTATCATGGCCTGCAGCATTTGTATAAAACAACTGATGCGGGTGAAACCTGGAAAATGATAAGCCCTGATCTTTCTTATAATACCGAATCAGCAAAAGGTGTTTATCCCTATCTTATCTATCACCAGGCTATTACTGCCATTGCAGAAGGAGATATACCGGGTTTTTTAGTAGCGGGTACTGATGATGGCCGGGTGTGGTTAACAATAAATGATGGAGGCAATTGGCAGGAGATAACCAACAACTTGCCGAAGAACAAACATGTGGCAAAACTTTTTACATCTGCGACAAAGCATCCGCCAAATTTATATCTTGCATTGAATGATAGAAGACAGGATAATCAAACAACTTATTTATACAAACTCAGTGGCGATGGTAATACATGGCAACTGATCTCATCCAATCTTCCGCCTTCACCTGCCAATGTAATTATTGAAGACCCTGATGTTAAAAATGTGCTTTATTGCGGTACAGATATGGGTGTTTATATAAGTAAAGATGGCGGCAACACATGGTTGGCAATGAATGGTAATCTGCCGGCATCGGTTTCAGTGAATGATATGTTTATTCATCCAAGAGATAAAAAATTAGTGATCGGAACGTATGGAAGAGGAGTGTATGTGATTGATGATTTATCAAAATTGAGATAGTTTCAAACTTTGCCAAAGTTTTAGACTTTGGCAAAGTTTAATTTTAGAAAGTTAACTATGGCTCCGGGTCAGTTTTATCATGTTTTTAATCATGCCAATGGCAGAGAGAACTTATTTGTCGAAGAAAAAAACTACAGTTTCTTTTTGCAAAAACTTTCGAAACATATTTTACCGGCTTGCAGGATTTATGCTTATTGCCTGATGAAAAATCATTTTCATTTACTGGTACAGGCTCGTACTGAAGCTGAATTAAATCAGCTTTGGAGTAAGGAGGAAGAAAAGGAGTTGCCAGTGGGAAAACTTATTTTAAAAACAAGTAAGGTTTACGCAAACTTATTCAGTAGCTATACACAGGCATTCAATAAAGTGTATAATCGCATGGGCAGTCTTTTTATTCCGAGTATGAAAACTGAAGAGGTAGAAGGAGATGCTTCTTTTTGCAAGGTTGTTCATTATATTCATGCCAACCCTGTTCATCACAGATTTGTTGATAAAATTGATAAATGGAAGCATAGTTCATATAAAATATTTTTGAGCAATGGACAAACAAATATCGAAAGAGATTATGTTTTAAAAATCTTCGGAGGAATCGATATGTTTTTGAAATATCATGAACAACCAATTGATCTGAAATATAAATGGATTGAATAGTCTTTAACGAAGTTCTAAACTTTGCCAAAGCTCAAATCATATGAGTACAAGAAAAGATAAATCAATTTCTAAGTCCAACTTTGCCAAAGCCCAAAACTTTGGCAAAGTTGGAATTCCCGTTTTTCATTGTATAGATGCACATACCTGCGGTAATCCGGTTCGTCTTATTGCAGCAGGTGGTCCCGAACTGGAAGGAAATAACATGAGTGAAAAACGGCAGCATTTTTTAAAAGAATATGACTGGATAAGAAAAGGATTGATGTTTGAGCCACGGGGTCATGATATGATGAGTGGAAGTATTCTTTATCCGCCGCATGACCCGCAAAATGATTTTGCAGTTTTGTTTATTGAAACAAGTGGATGTCTTCCTATGTGTGGTCACGGAACTATTGGAACAATTACAATTGCAGTTGAAGAAGGATTGATTGTTCCAAAAGTTCCTGGCATTATACGAATGGAAGCCCCGGCCGGGCTTGTTCAAATTACTTATAAACAAGAAGGAACTAAAGTAAAATCAGTAAAGCTCACCAATGTGCCTGCATTTCTTGATAAAGAAGGAATCACTGCTGAATGTCCTGACCTGGGTGAATTGGTTATTGATGTGGCTTATGGCGGAAATTTTTATGCAATAGTGGATGTACAAAAAAATTTCAAAGGGCTGGAACATTACCCGGCTGATAAACTAATTTCATGGGCAAGGGAGTTAAGAAAAAATATAAATGCAAAATATGAGTTTGTTCATCCTGATGATGAAACGATCAATGGATGCAGTCATATTCTTTGGACAGGTGCAGTATTAGATAAACTATCTACTGCAAGAAATGCCGTGTTCTATGGAGATAAAGCAATTGATCGCAGTCCATGTGGTACGGGAACATCAGCAAGAATGGCGCAGTGGTATTCAAAAGGGAAATTGAAGAAAGGAGATGTGTTTATTCATGAGAGCATAATCGGCAGTAAATTCAATGGCACAATTGAAGAGGAATTAACAATAGATGGAAAACCAGCCATCCGTCCGGGTATTGAAGGCTGGGCAAAGATTTATGGATATAACACAATAAGCATTGATAAGGATGACGATCCTTATGCGTATGGATTTCAGGTGGTGTAGCCCCATCCCGACCTCCCCCTTTAGGGGAGGCCATCTGTGCTCAAGGCCAGCTTATTTGAAAAAATGTTTAAAAAAGATAAGATGATTGATTAAAGAAGATTAAAGATATAATACTGAAGTGGAAGAACTAAAAGTTGATTAATGATTTGAAGTGCCGCTTCTTTTCCTTAAGGAGGGGGAGATGGTGGGTGAGGTAAGAAGCTGAATAGAATTACAGAACGTACAAGAGAGTGACACAACAAATGCTGAATAGAATTACAAAAGCTTGTAACAAAAAAAATATATTTCATGAAAAAAATTGCAACAATCATCATTTTACTATTTTCTTTTACTTTAATTCATGCTCAAAACCTGAAAGCCAGAATTAAAATTGATATTGAACGAAAGATCGGTGCCATTGATACGCTGATCTATGGAAATTTTACCGAACATCTTGGCCGGTGTATCTATGGTGGTATCTATGATCCCAAATCTTCGCAGGCGAATGAAGATGGTTTTAGAAAAGATGTAATTGATGCTGCCAATAATCTTGGCGTCAGTATTATCCGTTATCCCGGCGGCAATTTTGCTTCGGGTTATCATTGGGAAGATGGTATCGGGCAAAAAGCTAATCGCCCCAAACGTAAAGATCTTGCATGGGGTGCTATTGAAACAAATGAAGTGGGCACCGATGAGTTCATGAAATTTATTTCTAAATCAAAAGCGCAGCCATATATATGCGTAAATCTGGGAACAGGTACAATAGAAGAAGCAAGAAACTGGGTGGAGTATTGCAATGCGCCGGCGGGTTTGTATTATTCTGATCTCCGTGTAAAGAATGGGCATCCTGCACCATACAATATTAAATACTGGGGTTTGGGAAATGAAATGGATGGCCCCTGGCAGATGGGACATAAGAATGCAGAAGATTACAGCAAGTTTGCATTGGAGGCAGCCAAACTAATGAAGTGGAGTGATGATAAAATTAAATTAATTGCATCGGGCAGCAGTAACTATGGCGCTGACTGGATCAGCTGGAACCGGACAATATTAACCGAGTTAAGAAATCAGATTGACTATATTTCATTGCATCATTATGTGGGTAATTCTGATTCAAGTCACAAAAAATTTATGACTGCCACTTTGTTTACGGATAAAGTTATCAAAATAACAGAAGGACTTATTAATGAAGTAAGGTCCCGCTATAAAACAGACCGGCCAATCTATATTGCCTTTGATGAGTATAATGTGTGGTACCGGTCTTGGGTAGAAAAGCAATTGGAAGAACATTACAATTTGCAGGATGCACTGGTGATTGCTGAGTTTCTGAATTGTTTTATCCGAAATGCACAAATAGTGAAGATGGCGAATATGGCACAACTGGTGAATGTGATAGCGCCGATGATGGTTACCAATGACAAACTCTGGACACAGACAATTTATTTTCCCCTTCAATTGTTTGGTAAAAATTGTTTTGGTGAATCTGTATCTGCATTTGTTGATGGGGATACTTATGATGTGGGAGATCAAAAAGGAATTCCTTACCTCGATGTGTCAACTGCTTATAATGGCTCAAAAGATGAATTAATAATAAATGTTGTGAACCGGAGCGAAGACAAAACGGTGGAGACAAATATCCAGAACCAATTTGGAATGCTGGCGGATAAAGCGAATGTGGCAGAAGTGAATTCAAAAAGCATTTATGATGAGAACAATGAAAAAGAACAGAAAGTAAAAACAGTCAGTAAACAAATAACTTTGAAAGGAAATGAATTCACCTATTCTTTCCAGCCTCATTCATTTACCCAGATCATTATTAAAATAAAAAAATAGAAAATGAAACGCATAAAATTATTTGTAATTTATTTTTTCTTTTCGGCTAAAATATTTTCACAAAATACCCTGCAGAAAATTGAGCCGGTTAGTTTTTCGCAGGTAAATGTTACGGATAAATTCTGGCGGCCTAAGATTGATAAGGTGGCTACAAAAACTTTGTCGGCCTGCATTTATCAAACTGAAATTGCTACGCCACGCATTCGCAATTTTGAAAAAGTAGCCAGGAAAAAAGGCGAGCCGCATGAAGGAATTTTTTATGATGACAGTGATGTGTTCAAAGCACTGGAAGCAATGGCTTATTCTTTAAAAACTCATCCAAGTGCTGAAATGGAAAAAAAATGCGATGAGTGGATTGATAAAATTGCAGCAGCGCAGCAACCCGATGGATACCTCAACACATGGTACACTTTAAAAGGCTTACAGGATCGCTACACCGATATGAGTATGCACGAAGATTATAATGCAGGTCACATGATTGAAGCGGCGGTTGCTTATTTCAATGCCACAGGCAAAAGAAAATTTTTAGATGTCTGCATTAAATGGGCTGATCAGTTTGATAATTTATTTGGCCCGGGTAAAAGAGATTGGGTGACCGGTCATGAAGAACTTGAACTTGCATTGGTGAAATTGTATAAAGCAACTAAGAATGAAAAGTATCTTAAACTTTCTGATTGGCTATTGAGTGAACGGGGTAAAAAATTAGCTAAGGGTTACACCTGGACAGAATGGAAAGACACGGCTTATGCACAGGATGTATTACCCGTGAAAGAACAAAAAGAAATTACCGGACATGCTGTACGGGCCATGTATTTGTACACCGGTGCTGCAGATGTTGCTGCACAAACTGGGGATAATGGATACTTGAAAGCCATGAGAAATGTTTGGGAAGATGTGGTGTATCGGAACATGTACATCACCGGCGGCATTGGTTCGGCAGGAAGTAATGAAGGATTTACACAGGATTATGATTTGCCGAATGAACAGGCTTATTGCGAAACCTGCGCCAGTGTAGGAATGGTATTCTGGAATCAGCGGATGAATTCGCTTACAGGAAATTCAGAATACATAGATGTACTGGAAAGAAGTTTATATAATGGAGCACTGGATGGATTGAGCCTGAGTGGTGATCGATTTTTTTATGGCAACCCTCTTGCATCTCGTGGCCAGAATCAAAGAAGAGAATGGTTTGGTACGGCTTGTTGCCCTGCTAACATTGCAAGGCTGGTGGCTTCTTTAGGAGATTATATTTATGCAAAAACGGATAATAGCATTTATATGAATTTATTTGTAGGCAGTAATACAACTATTCCTCTTGCAAATGGAAATGTAGATGTAAAGATGGAAACAAATTATCCGTGGGAGGGGAATATTAAAATAAATATTGATCCGGTTAAAAAATCTCCAAAGGAGTCCTTGTGGACAAAATTCAAATTGTATCTCCGTATACCCGGTTGGGTTCAGGGACAAACTTCCACAAATGACTTGTATGATTTTTCTGATTTTAAAGCCACGGTAGTCTCATTGAAAGTAAATGGAAAAGATCAGGCAGTAAAAATGGAAAACGGTTACCTGATAATTGACCGGGAATGGAAGAAAGGGGATGTAGTGGATTATAATTTACCTATGCAGGCAAATAAGATTTTTGCCAGATCAGAATTGAAACAGGATAATAACCGCATCGCTATTCAACGTGGCCCGATTGTCTATTGCGTGGAAGGATCAGACAATAATAACAAAGCATGGAATATTATTATTCCTGATAACACTAAATTTGAAACTATAGATTATAAAGTGCTTGATGAACCCGTAAAAGCAATAACAGCTGAAGTTCCTGTGGTGACAGTGAGTGAAGACGGAACCTCTTTAAAAACTGAAAAGAAAAAAATAATTGCTATACCATATTATACATGGGCCAATCGCGGTAAGAATGAAATGCAGGTTTGGCTGCCCACTAAGATTACTGATATAAAATTGAATTACTAAAAATGGAAATGAAGCAATATCTTATTGAAACTTTCCGCTTTAATGACCATGCCAATAAAATGGTGCTCGCAAAAATTAAAGAATTACCTGACCAAAAAGAATGTATTCGTTTTTTCAGCCATCTCATCAACTCACAGATAAAATGGCTGAAAAGGATTCAGGTTTTTCCAAATGATCCCGGGCTTGATTGGTGGGAGCCGGTTTATCCGCTGGAAGAATTGGAAAACTGCTGGAACAAAAGCCTTGAAGCATGGATCAGTTTTCTTAGCAGCCTTTCTGAAGAACATTTATTTAAAGAAAAAAAATTTACCGGCTTCGATGGAGGTCATTGGTCGGCTGTTCTGAAAGATATTGCACTGCAATTAAATTATCATTCTATTCATCACCGGGCACAAATGCAAACCATCATACGGCAGCAGGGTTTGCAACCTGATTTTATAGATTATATCAGAACAAAGTATAAAAAACTGAATTGACTATTTAAATAATGAATGTATACATGAATATCAAAATTGCGGTTGGTTCACTATTATTTATTTTTGGATGTAAGCTGATGCCCCGGAATGAAGGAAAAGAAATTACCAGTTCCAAACAAATGGCAGGGAAAATATTTTATAATATGATTGAAACAGACAGTGTTTTTCAGTACACACTTATTAATAAGAATGGAATGCTTGTAAAAATCCTGAACTATGGCGGAACAGTAACGGATATTATCACTCCTGATAAAAATGGAAAGATGGGAGATGTGATATTGGGATATGATTCGTTAAGCGGTTACATGCAAAAAGGTAATCCGTATTTTGGTTGTCTTGTTGGCCGCTATGCCAACCGCATTGCCAATGCAAAATTTACACTCGATGGAAAAGAATATACGTTGGCTGCAAATAATGGCCCCAACTCATTGCACGGCGGTTGGAAAGGATTTGATAAAATAATCTGGTCAGTAAAATCATTCAATGATTCCAGTCTTGCACTTTCTTATTTAAGTAAAGACGGAGAAGAAGGGTATCCTGGTAATTTATCTGTAGAGGTAATGTATTCTCTCAACGTTGATAATTCATTGAAAATTGAATATAATGCTACCACTGATAAGCCAACTCCTGTTAACCTGACTAATCATTGTTATTTTAATTTATCTGCCGGAACGGATTCCACAATTCTCGATCATGAACTAATGCTGAAAGCTGATAAATACACACCCGTTAATGAAACCCTGATTCCAACCGGAAAAACTGCTGATGTAAAAGGAACACCCATGGATTTTACAGTTGCAAAAAAGATCGGGAAAGAAATTGCACAGGTCAATGGAGGATATGATCACAATTGGGTCTTAAACAAAACGGGCAACGATCTTGAAATGATTGCATCCGTTTATCATGCAGCGAGTGGTCGTTATATGGAAGTACTAACTACACAACCAGGTATTCAATTCTATACCGGAAATTTTTTAGATGGCACATTAAAAAATACAAGGGGAGGTTTACAATATGTACAACATGCCGGACTTTGTTTAGAAACCCAGCATTTCCCGGATTCACCTAATCAACCAGCATTTCCAAATACAATTCTGAAGCCGGGAGAATCATATCATCATGTAACAGTTTATAAATTTTCAATTAAGTAATGAAAAGAATCTTCTTATTCCTGATTGCTGATTTCTTATTCCTTATTTCTTTTCCACAGGCAGATAAAGCTCCTGCTTATCCTCTTATTACTAATGATCCGTATTTCAGTATCTGGAGTTTTACTGATAAACTGAATGAAAGCACAACAAAACACTGGACGGGAACAGATCATTCATTAATGGGGATATTAAATGTTGATGGTAAACTTTATAAATTTCTGGGTGATTCTCCAAGGGAATTGAAATCTATATTGGCCGATGCAGACTTTGCTTCATATAATTGCCAGTTCACTGAAGCTAAACCTGCCGGAAATTGGACAAATGTGGAATATGATGATGCGAAATGGCAAACAGGAAAAGGAATGTTTGGCACACAGAATGTGGAGCCACAAACGATCTGGACAAGCAGAGAAATTTGGATAAGAAGAACATTTGAAATTTCGTCAATGAATTTTCACCAACTCCTGTTGAAGACCAAATATGATGACAATGTTGAGATCTATCTTAATGGAGAAAAAATATACACTGCCGGATGTTGTTCTGCCAATAAAGAAATTTTATTGACGAAATCAGTAGAACAGAAATTGCATAAGGGAAAAAATGTGCTGGCTATGTATTGTGAAAACACCGGTGGCCAGGCCTACATTGATGCCGGGTTGTATGATAGATTACCACCTCAGCCAATTCAGCAGGCCATTCAAAAGAAAGTTGAGATTACTGCGACGCAGACAAAATATGAGTTTGACTGTGGCCCTGTTTTTATTGCGGTAGATTTTCTTTCTCCTTTACTGATAAATGATCTTGATTTGTTTTCAAGGCCTGTTAGCTATGTAACTTTTAATGTTCTGTCAAATGATGGCAAACCACATGATGTGAAATTATATTTTAATGTTGCTAATGAACTGGTGAGAAATAATAAAAAGTCGGAAGTAAAAACAGGAATTGGAAAGTATGAGAACATATCCTACTTCAAAATAGGCACGACAGGGCAACCGGTATTGAAAAGAAAAGGAGATGATGTGAGAATTGATTGGGGATACCTGTACTTGGCCGTTACCAATGAGGCAGGAGTAAAGCAGAATACCAGTTCAAAAATTCCCGGAATTAATTTACCGGGGATGATAAGCACTGAAATCAGTTTCGGAAAGGTGAAATCGGTTCCAATTGAAAAAACAGTACTTCTTGCTTACGATGATTTATATTCTATTCAATATTTCAACCAGGATTTACACGCATGGTGGAAGAAGAATTTTTCTACCACAGAAGAAATGATAAAAAAATCTTTGAATGATTTCGGACCGATAGCGGAACGTTGCGGGAAGTTTGATAAAGAATTATACAACGATGCTTTAAATGCGGGCGGAGAAACCTATGCAAAACTTTGTGTACTGGCTTATCGCCAATCTCTTGCTGCGCATAAATTAGTAAGAGGACCCAACAATGAAATTCTTTTTCCTCAAAAAGAAAATTTCAGTAATGGTTCTATCTGGACGGTGGATGTAACTTATCCTTCGGCGCCACTGACTTTAATTTATAATCCGGAATTACTGAAAGGAATGGTGGAACCATTGATGTACTACAGTGAAAGTGGAAAATGGACAAAGCCATTTCCTGCTCACGACTTAGGAACTTATCCAATTGCCAATGGACAAACATATCCGGAAGATATGCCGGTGGAAGAGGCAGGCAATATGATTATCCTTACGGCGGCTATTTGCAAAGCACAGGGCAAGAATGATTTTGCAAATAAACATTGGAATACATTAAGTCAATGGGTGGAGTTTTTAGTGAAAGATGGATTTGACCCCGCCAACCAATTATGTACAGATGATTTTGCCGGTCATCTTGCACGGAATGCTAATTTATCTATGAAGGCGATTATGGGCATTGCTGCCTACGCTCAGATGGCGAAGGGCCTTGGTAAAAGAGGTGAGGCTGGTAAATATTATAACATTGCGGAAGATTATGCTGCCCGATGGATGCAGATGGCGGATGATGGGGATCATTACTCTCTTACTTTTGATAAGAAAGGAACCTGGAGTCAGAAGTATAATCTTGTTTGGGATAAATTGCTTGGATTAAATCTTTTTCCACAATCGGTTTATGATAAAGAAATTAAATACTATCTCACCAAACAAAACCAATTTGGATTACCCTTAGATAGCCGGAAGACTTATACAAAATCTGATTGGATACTATGGACAGCTACTCTTGCCAATAATCAAAATGATTTTGAAGCACTGATTAAACCGGTTTATAAGTTTGCGACAGAAACACCGACCAGAGTTCCTTTGAGTGACTGGCATGAAACAACTGACGGTAAACAGGTGGGTTTCCAGGCAAGAAGTGTGGTGGGAGGATATTTTATTAAAATGCTTGAAAATAAATGGAAGAAATAACCCGATGAAAAAAAATAGTTTCCTCTTAATATTCTTTTATAGCTCATTTGTTTCATCACAATCTTATGTGCCGGAAAAGAATTTCTCAAAAATGAAAGTGAAACCGGTAATCCCTGTGAGAGCTTATGCTTTTAATCTGAAGGATGTAAAACTTTTGAACAGTCCATTTAAACATGCGATGGAAATGGACAGTGCATATTTACTTTTATTAAAACCCAATCGCTTGCTTCACCGTTTTCATAAGTATGCCGGTTTGCCGGTGAAAGACTCAGTATATGCAGGCTGGGAGAGTGAAGGATTATCAGGACATACTTTGGGTCATTATTTATCGGCGGTTTCAATGATGTATGTGACAACAGGTAATAAAGAATTAAAGAATCGTGTTAATTATATTGTTGATGAACTGGAGAAATGCCAGCAGGCAAGAAAGACAGGTTATGTGGGAGCTATTCCCAATGAAGATTCAATTTTTGGTAAAGTGGCAAGAGGGAAAATAAAATCTTCCGGTTTTGATCTGAACGGAGGATGGAGTCCCTGGTACACGGTACATAAATTAATGGCAGGACTTTGTGATGCGTATTTGTATTGTGAAAATAAAAAAGCATTACAGATAGTTACCAATATGGCTGATTGGGTTTACCATACTGTTTATCATCTGGATGATTCCACCAGATTAAAGATGCTGAACTGTGAATATGGCGGCATGAATGAAGTGCTGGCAAATATTTATGCGTTAACCGGCAATAAAAAATATCTTGATCTTTCTTATAAATTTTATGATGAATTTGTAATGGGACAACTGGCAAAAAAAATTGATCCACTTCCGGGAAAACACAGTAATACCAATGTGCCAAAAGCCATTGGCAGTGCAAGGCAATATGAATTAACCGGGAATGAAAGAGATAAAACCATTGCCTCCTTTTTCTGGCAAACAATGACGCATAATCATAGTTACGTAATCGGTGGTAACAGCAACTATGAATATTGTGGTGAGGCAGGAAAATTAAATGACCGGCTCAGTGACAATACCTGTGAAACCTGCAACACTTACAACATGCTCAAACTTACGAGGCATTTATTTGCGTGGAATCCGTCAGCGGAATTGATGGATTATTATGAAAGAGCTTTGTATAATCATATACTTGCTTCACAAAATCCTGCTAATGGCATGATGACTTATTTTGTGCCGCTAAGGATGGGGACAAAAAAAGAATTCAGTGATTCGTTCAATACATTTACCTGTTGTGTAGGCAGTGGTATGGAAAATCATTCAAAGTATGTAGAACAGATTTATAGTTATGATGGAAAAGATATATTATTTGTAAATCTCTTCATTCCTTCAGTATTGAATTGGAAAGAAAAGAATGTCATTGTCACCCAACTGAATTTTGTGCCAGAGAGTAATCAGGTAAAACTCAGGATTGATTGTCCGTCGCCCACTACTTTTTCTTTAAGAATCCGCAGACCTTTTTGGAGCAGAAATAATCCGGTCATTAATGTAAATGGTGAAGCAGTGAAAACAGAAACTGATGAACATGGATATTTGGCAATGGCACGTAAATGGAAGAAAGGAGATGTTGTGGCAGTAGATTTTGAAATGAATCTTTACACCGAAGCAATGCCGGATAATCCTGATCGGATTGCCATCAAATATGGCCCGTTGGTGATGGCGGGGCAATTGGGAAAACAAATGCCCGATCCTGTTTATGGAACTCCTGTTTTACTTACCGATAATAAAAATGTGAATGACTGGATAAAACCAACTGCTCAGCCTTTGCAGTTTGAGATGAAAGGAGTGGGTAAACCTTTTGATGTTACACTGATTCCTTTTTACAAGACTTATGATCAGTATTACAGTGTGTACTGGGATTTTTTTTCCAATGCAGATTGGAATGCAAGACAGACAGAGTATGAGGCAGAGAAAAAAAGAGCAAAAGAAATTGAAGAAAAGACAATTGATTATTTCCGTATTGGCGAAATGCAGCCTGAAAGAGATCATAACCTGAAAGCCAGTGAAAGAAGTTATGTAAGTGATGCCATTGGAAGAATGGGAAGAGAAGCCAGAAGAGATAATTTTTTCTCTTTTGATATGAAAGTGG
>JAHEZE010000015.1:39557-42806 GCA_023251235.1 Sphingobacteriales bacterium
TAATTAGAAATTGAAAATGATTGAATCAAAATAGAATTGCGATAAATGCTGAATAGATTTGTTGTTGTACAAGAGTGCGACGCAACGAAAGTTAAATCAGGAATTGAAAGCTTGAAACAAAAAAATATTTTTTAATCTAAAATTTTATTTTCCGCCTCAGGCGGAGATAGGAGTATGAACGTAACAATTATCGGAGGCGGAGTCATTGGATTGAACTGCGCATATTATTTACAAAAAGAAGGACATGCAGTAACAATTATTGAGCGGGGCGATATAACGGATGGTTGTTCATTCGGCAATATGGGATATGTTTCGCCTTCACATTTTATTCCTTTGTCAACACCGGGCATTATTTCGCAGGGTCTGAAATGGATGACAAGTTCATCTTCTCCGTTCTATATAAAACCGAGACTGAACTGGGATCTCATGCGGTGGGGAATGATTTTTTGGAAAAGTGCAACTGCCGGGAAAGTAAAACAAAGTGCTCTTCATTTAAACAACCTGCTGCAACTGACCAGGCATCTGATGAATGATGTTAAAAATGAATTGCCCGAATCATTTGACATGATTGAAAAAGGTTGCTGGATGCTTTGGAAAAATGAAAAGACAGGTGATCATGAAAAACATTTGGCTGAGCAGGCACATGAGTATGGATTAAAAACTATGACTTATACTCCTCAACAGGTTCAGGAGTTGGAGAAAGAAGTGGAAGTAAATGTTGCAGGAGGGATTTTATATCTGGACGATTGCCATTTAAATCCCGGAAAGTTCATGCATAGCATGTATTCTTATTTAAAAAGTAAAGGAGTAAAGTTTTGGTTAAATTCTGAAGTTACAGGTTTTGAAAAGAGTAATGGAAAGGTTACTTCTGTTATCACTGATAAAGCTAAACTGGATTGTGAAGAACTGGTGATTGCTAATGGATCATGGATGGAAAAAATTTCAAAGCTCGCAGGAATTTATACACCTATGCAACCTGGGAAAGGATATAGCATTGTTTATGATGGATTATCCAAAAATCTTCAGCACCCGGCCATTCTTGTGGATGACAGAACGGCAACTACTCCTATTGGCGGATGGTTAAGAATTGGAGGCACCATGGAACTTAGCGGACATAGCGATAATATTTTACCCAAAAGAGTAAAAGCGATCTACAATGCTTTTAATAAATATTTCCCAACAATGAATCTGCCAGAACCAGATACTTCTAAAGCTTGGTTTGGATATAGGCCGGTGAGCCCTGATGGAATGCCATATATCGGAAGGCATACTAAATTCTCTAATTTGTCTTATGCAGGCGGACACGCCATGCTGGGTGTAACGGCTGCAGCTGGAACCGGGAAGATTATCAGCGAAATTATTTCTGGAAAAGCAACAACATTCAGTTTAACTGCCTTTAATCCTGCACGGTTTAGTTAAAAATTAGATTACACGTTGACAGTATAGAAGGAGACTTCTTATTTTTACCTGTGTTTCGTAGCCCTGCCTGCCGGCAGGCAGGTTTAAGCGAAGCCACATGACCAATATGGATTGTACTTCTACAAGATTACCTTACCGCCAAATCAACAAATTCAATAAAATTGTTCTTGATTATATTGATCAGTCTCCGCAGCTAAAACCTTTTTTTGCAAATACGCCTTCATTAAAAGGGGTTCAAAAAGCTATTGAGACAAGAAAAAAATTTGCTACTAACCGGAAAGTATTGGTGCAGGAGTTAAAAAAACAATATGCTTCTGTTTCAACATCGGAACGGACTAAGAAAAATATTGAAGCATTAGCTTCAGACAATACCTTCACCATTACTACTGCCCATCAGAATAATATTTTTACCGGCCCGCTTTATTTCATTTATAAAATACTCCATATTATAAAGCTGGCTGAACACTGTAAGACCAATTTGCCTGATTACAATTTTGTCCCGGTATTTTATATGGGAGCTGAAGATGCAGACCTGGAAGAACTAAATCATATTTATCTCAGTGGAGAAAAAATAGTTTGGAATACAAAACAGACTGGTGCAGTGGGAAGGATGAAAGTGGATAAGGAATTAACTAAACTGATTACTTTGATGGAAGGTCAGTTGATTGTTTTACCATTTGGGAATGATATTGTCGGACTAATCAAAGATTGTTACCGGGAAGGTGACAGCATTCAATCATGCACATTCAAACTGGTGAATGCTATATTTGGTGATTATGGATTAATTGTTTTGCTGCCGGATAATGCTGCGTTTAAAAAACAAATGATCCCGGTTTTTGAAAATGACCTCCTGAATCAAACCGCTTCGGGTATTGTAGAAAAAACGGCTGAACAATTAAGCAATGCAGGATATAAAGTTCAGGCCAACCCGAGAGAGATAAATTTGTTTTATCTGAAGGATAATATTCGGGAGAGGATTGTAAAGAAAAATATTCAATATTCAATATTCAATACTCAATACTCATTTTCGAAAGAGCATTTAATAGAGGAACTAAATAATTTTCCGGAACGGTTCAGCCCGAATGTCATCCTTCGCGGACTTTACCAGGAAACAATTTTGCCCAATCTCGCATTTATTGGTGGGGGCGGAGAAACGGCTTACTGGTTACAATTAAAAAATCTTTTTGAACATTATAAAGTTCCTTTCCCGGTTTTAGTATTAAGAAATTCTTTTTTAGTTATTGAAAAAAAATGGCATGAGAAGATTTCTAAACTTGGATTTACTGTGGATGATTTCTTTTTAAGTACAGATGAATTAATAAATAAACTGGTGGTAAAAGAAAGCAGTAATGAAACCCGGCTGAATGGTTCTTTTACCCAACTGGAAGAACTCTATGATGGATTTAAGAAGCAGGCAGCAGCGGTAGATACCAGTCTGGCAAAACATGTGGATGCACTGAAAATAAAAACTGTGGAACGATTGCAGGAACTGGAAAAGAAAATGCTTCGTGCTGAAAAAAGAAAATTTACTGACCAGCGGCGACAGATCAATACAATCAAAGAAAATTTATTCCCCCAGAATGGTTTGCAGGAAAGAGCTGAAAATATCAGTTACTGCTATGCAAAATGGGGGAAAGATTTTATTCATAAACTCTATGAGCATTCACTAAACCTTGAGCAGGAGTTTGTGGTGGTCAAAGAAAAATAATTAATCAAACTTATTCTCCCAACCATCCTTTTTCATCTTCTCTACTTTATCCAGTACATCTTTGTTCAATGATTTTTTAAAGGCGGCTATTTTTTTTGAAATCTTTTCATCTGATGTGCCAA
>JAHEZE010000077.1 GCA_023251235.1 Sphingobacteriales bacterium
TTTAAAAAACAGAGGTGAAGCAGTCACAAAAGCTGCTGCAATGGCTAAATATTATGCCGCTGAAGTTTCGGTTAAAGTAGCGAACGATGCAGTACAGATTTTTGGTGGGTATGGTTATACAAAAGATTTTCCTGTAGAGAAATTTTATCGTGACGCAAAGCTGTGTACAATTGGAGAAGGAACAAGTGAAATTCAGAAAGTTGTAATAGCAAGAGAAGTGCTGAGGAGTTAAGTCAATTAAAAAATCATCTTACTTCCTGCATCTCCACCAGCTTTTTATAAAAACCATTTTGTGCAAGTAACTGGTCGTGGGTGCCGCGTTCAACAATTTTTCCTTTTTGTAATACAATGATTTCGTCAGCATGGCGGATGGTGCTGAGACGGTGTGCAATTACAATGCTTGTGCGATTCTGCATCATATTATTAATAGCGTCCTGTACCAATCTTTCACTTTCGGTATCAAGAGAGGAAGTAGCTTCATCCAAAATAAGTATGGGCGGATTTTTAATAAGGGCTCTTGCAATTGTCAATCTTTGTTTTTCTCCACCACTCAGTTTGTTACCTCGGTCGCCAATATTTGTTTCATACCCGTATTCTTTTTGAATAATAAAATCATTTGCATTAGCCACTTTAGCCGCATAAATAATTTCAACTTGCGTAGCATCTGGTTTCCCCAGCTTTATATTATTCGTAATAGTATCATTAAACAAAATGGGTTCCTGAGTAACTATGCTCATTAAGCTTCTCACTGAATGCAGGGAATATTCTTTTATGTTCACGCCGTCAATCAAGACTTCTCCATCGGTAACATCATGAAATCTTGGAACTAAATCCGCCAGTGTAGATTTGCCGGCACCGGATGATCCAACCAATGCAATGGTTTTTCCTTTTTGAACAGTAAGGTTGATCTTATCCAGGATAACAGCATCTTCATAAGCAAAACTCACATTGCGGAATTCAATTTTATTATTGAATGCCTGAAGTTGTTTGCCATTGACATTATCATCAACTGTGATTGGAGTTTTCAGTACTTCCTCAATTCTTATAATTGCTGCGCTTCCTTTTTGCATATTGCTGAAAGAAGTGGACAGGGTTTTTGCAGGATTAATGATATTGTAAAACAAACCCAGGTAGCCAATGAAAGTAGAAGCTTCTAATGGAATTTTATTTCCCAGTACCAACTTTCCTCCATACCATAATACAGCACAGAAAAGAGTTACCCCCATAAATTCCGATAATGGAGAGGCAAGATCTCTGCGATAGCCGATTTTATTTTTTGCCAGTAATAACTCCTTATTATTTTTTGAAAATTTTCCTTTAAGCAGGTTCTCAATATTGAATGCTTTGATTACCCGTAAGCCCCCCAGCGTTTCATCGAGTGTTGAAAGAGTTTCGCCATATTTTATGGCCGCTTCAGCAGAGTGTTTTTTAAGTGAACGGGTAATGCGTCCAATCACCAAACCCATTATTGGGATAAGAATCAATAAAAACAAAGTAAGTTGTGGACTTATTATAAGTAACGCTGCTAAAGTAATTATAATGGTCAGCGGATCGCGGATCCATCCTTCCAGCACCCCGACTACAGAGCTTTCTACTTCGGCAACATCTGTGGTCATTCTACTCATCAGATCCCCTTTACGCTTTTCATTAAAATAACCGATAGGCAGTTGAAGTAATTTATTATAAATGTCTTCACGCAGTTGATTGACGATCTTATTTTTTAAAGGATTAAGTGTGTAATAGGCCAGGTATAAAAAAAGATTCTTGAGTAGAATAGAAACGATAATAAGTAAACAGATATATCCCAGAGTGAATATTTTACCCCTTGTATTGATGGAATCCAGTAAAAATGACCTGATCGAATGTATAAGAGGATTATTACTTGCTTTTGCCAGGCTGCTGCAGTCAACACATTCCGGCCGGGGGTTATTGAATATAAGTTCAAGAAAAGGCATCAGCATAGCCACTGAAACAATGGAGAAAACAATGCTTAATAAAATGAATAGAAAATAGAGAAAAGCCTTGCCTTTATAATGACTTAAGTATTTAAAAATCCGTGAATATTTTTTCATTGTGGAATAACTGCTCCGCAGAAGCAGCAAAAGTAGCTAATTTTACAGCCTCATCACTAACCACTTTTTATAAAACAAAATAGTGACCGGAAATAAATTATAAAATATGGAAGAGGGTAAAAGACAAAAACAAATAGCAGGGCTTCTTAATGTAGAGATGAATTCAATATTTCAACGTCTTGGGTTAGCAATGATTGATGGAGGGATGGTTTCTATTTCATCAATAAAAGTTACTCCTGATCTTTTGGAAGCAAGGATCTACCTGAGTTTTTTTCAGGTGAAAGATGTAAAAGCAGCATTGAAAAAAATTGAAGACCGTCATCATGAAATAAAGAGAGAATTAACAGGCAAGGTGAGGCATCAGCTTCGAATTATGCCTGTGTTAAAATTTTTCCATGATGAGACGCTGGATCATGTGTTTAAGATGGAAGAACTTTTTAAGAAAATTGAAAAAGAAAAACCCCAAACCCCTAAAGGGGAGTAGGAAAATGTTTTTAAGTTTCAAATATAACTATTCATCAAAATACCCCTTTAGGGGATAGGGGCATATGAACTTTCTCTTCGCCTGGCGTTATTTTAAAGCAAAGAAATCGACCAATGCAATAAATATTATTGCATGGTTAAGTATCACAGCAATGACGTTTGGTACTGCTGCTCTGATATTGGTGTTAAGTGTATTTAATGGATTTGAAGGATTGGTAAAATCTCTTTACTCCACATTTTATACCGACTTGAAAATTTTTCCAGCTCATGGGAAAGTACTTCGGCTTACTGACGATCAGTTGAAAAAAATAAGAGGAGTAAATGAAATAAAAGGATTTTCATTGATAGCGGAGGAAAAAGGTATTCTTCAAAATTCAGGACTGGCAGCCGATAGTGGCGAATTTAATTTTCAACGGGCTGTTACAATAAAGGGAGTGGATAGAAATTACAAAAGTGTTGCCGGTGTCGCCAATAGTATTGTTAGAGGTGAATTCAGTACAGGAGATGACGAATCTTCTTTTATCGTATTAGGAGCCGGGGTAGAGGATGCATTGCAAATAAGATCGGAAAGAAATATTTATCCTCTTAAAGTCTATCTACCCAAAAGGGGAGGCTCAATTTTATTTGATCCGGAAAAGAATGTAAGTGCAGCTTTGATTAATACATCCGGTGTATTTGTCATTCAGCAGGACTTTGATAATAATTATGCCATCACTAACCTGGAATTTGTTAAAAAAATGCTTGGCTTGCAAAAAGATGAATACAGCGCATTGGAAATAGCTTTGAAGGATCCGGGTACTGTGGCAGCGGCACAGGAAAAATTAAATCAGTTGATGGGAAATAATTACCTGGTTCAAACCCGGTATGAACAGAACAAGGGATTGTATTCCGTAATGCGAACTGAAAAATGGGTGATCTATGCAGTGTTGGTACTCATCATGATTATTTTTTCTTTTACAATAGTCAGTTCGCTGACAATGCTGGTAATTGAAAAACAAAAAGACATCAGCATACTACGTGCATTAGGAGGAAACAGCAATTTTATCCAGAAGATTTTTTTAAGCGAAGGCTTACTTATTTCTATTATTGGCGGTGGCACCGGCATGATTCTGGCACTGATGATTGCCTGGTTGCAGATTCATTATAAACTCATACCTCTGCAGGGAGGCTCTTTCCTGATAGATTATTTTCCGGTGGAACTGAGACTACCCGACTTCTTTTTAGTAGGTGCAACTGTTGTGTTTATTGCATTGTTAGCTTCATGGCTACCTGCAAGAAAAGCAGCCAGACAGGAATATTCATTGAGGAGCGAATAAAACAAATTTTGAAATTGATGAATTGGTCCCGATAGCTATCGGGAGAAATTTCCCAATTACATTTTTCCAGGCGAGTTTAATAATCACCTAAAGTTTCAGGTAACTGAGCCAATGCTTTAGCAAGTTGTTCATTATTAGGCGCCACGCCGTGCCAATTATGATCATTTTCCATAAAATCAACACCCTTACTCATTATGGTATGCATCATAATGGCAACAGGTTTGCCATTTCCGGTCAGAGATTTTGCTTTTTCAAGAGTTGCAATTACATCCTCCATATGATTGCCGTTCATTTCAAGTGTAGTCCATCCAAAAACTTCAAATTTCTCACGGATATTTCCCAACTTCATTACTTTATCTGTAGGACCATCAATTTGCTGGCCATTCCAATCCACAGTTGAAATCAGGTTGTCAACTTTATGATGGGCTGCAAACATGATAGCTTCCCAAACCTGTCCTTCATCTAATTCTCCATCTCCATGTAATGAAAAGACTATATTATTTTCTCCATTTAATCTTTTTGTCAATGCAGCTCCGATGGCAACACTCATACCTTGCCCAAGGGAACCAGATGCAATTCTAACGCCGGGTAAATGTTCATGAGTGGCAGGGTGACCCTGTAATCGGGTATTGAGTTTTCTGAAAGTGGACAATTCTTTAATATCAAAATATCCTGACCGGGCCAATACACTATAATATACAGGTGTGATATGACCATTGGAAAGAATAAAGATATCTTCATTTTTTGCATCCATAGTAAAAGCCCTATTATGGTTCATAATTCTGAAATACAAGGCCGTGAAAAAATCGGCACAGCCCAATGAGCCACCAGGATGGCCACTGTTGGCGCCATGTACCATTCGTAAAATATCTCTTCTGATTTGTGTTGCAGTTTTTTTCAAATTTGTCATAAGAAAATTATGTAGTGGATTAAACTAATATTATCTTGTCAGTCCAAACTCCTTCGAAGCGCTGCAAATGTGCAACCTTTTTATCAAAAAAATCCGCTCGTTTTGATCAACCTTTCAACAATCTCTGGTTTCCTGAGAAGATCAGGGTTATAAAATAACTATTTTAAAAACCTTAAGGGAATTCGCTTAGTTAACAGTTTCAGACTATTTTTGTATAGAAAATCCGGAACTGATGATCTTTAAGTATTATCCGAAAACCTAAACCTGTACTTATGAGTTCATTCCTTATCATTTATTTATTTGTAGCGGTAGCTTTTTCTCTGGCTATCAATTACCTTTTGATGAAGTTTTCATTTAACCTTGGTTCCCGGCATAATTTTACATTCAAACAGGTTCGTTGGTCATCTCATATAAAGCCATCTGTTGGTGGAATTTCTTTTTTCATCCTATTTATTTTGTCCTGGGGTATTTATGGCCTTTTATCCAGAGAAAATACTAATGTTCCCGACATACAAATAATAGGCATAGTAGCTGCCTGCAGTATAGGATTTTTTGCCGGATTATACGATGATGCTTTTAATACTAATCCCTTAATAAAATTTTTACTTCAGCTTTCTTGTGGAGTCATTCTGATTGTTTGTGGCATAAAAATTAATATTTCCAACACGGAAGTCATTAATATTTTCTTGACGCTTATGTGGGTGGTCGGTTTGATGAATTCAATCAATATGCTGGATAATATGGACGGGGTGACTGGTTCCGTCACAACATTAATCATTGCGGGTTTAATAGCCGTTCTTGCCATTTCAGGG
Source organism: Sphingobacteriales bacterium (assembly GCA_023251235.1). Lineage (GTDB taxonomy): Bacteria > Bacteroidota > Bacteroidia > Chitinophagales > Chitinophagaceae > VBAS01. The sequence continues at coordinate 5,594 of JAHEZE010000077.1, forward strand.
CATAAGGCATCTGATTTTTATATGTTGGTGTTATTAGGGGTTATGGGAGGTTTAATCGGTTTTCTGCGTTTCAACTGGAGCCCCTCAAAAATATTTATGGGAGATACCGGCAGTCAGTTTCTGGGAATTTTTCTCGCCGCCGCCAGTATTCAGATCTTTTGGCAATACAATGAAGGTAACCAGGGGCTGTTTCAGGTGAAGCCATTTGTATTACCAGCACTTTTCTTTATTGTTCCCATTATTGATACGGCTACTGTTACGTTACGCAGATTAATGCGTGGCCAATCACCATTTGTTGGAGGTAAGGATCATATCACTCATCATCTTGCCTACCTTGGCCTGAAAGAAAAACAAATCGTTTTCATTTTAGCAGCAACAACCCTGTTTTCGTTTCCGGTAGCACTACTACTGTTAAAGAAAATACTGATTTGGAATTTCTATTTCTCTTTTGGTATACTGGCATATGTATTGGTTCTGTTTATGGTGTTCCAGTTTTTTTATAAGAAGGGGGAAATGAAACATCAAAAAATGCTTGAAGAAAGCAGGCCAATACCGAAGATCACAAAAGAATCCCTTGCAGCATTTACAGAGAAATTACAAGCCAAAAATTAATCGGGCACCTCTTGCTAAATTATATTTTCGTGTCACATTTTAAGTGATCCTGTTTTATTAGCTTTGCTATCCATAAATTTTATTTATGAATTCCCAAGAAATTAAATCAATACAACAAACTGCCCGAGATCAAATGGAAAAAGCCATTAATCATCTTGAAGCAGAACTGATAAAAATTCGTGCCGGTAAAGCCAATCCTCAAATAGTCGATGGAATTACTGTAGATTATTACGGATCACCTATGCCGCTAAACCAGGTTTCAAATGTCAGTGTTATGGATGCACGAACATTATCCATACAACCATGGGAAAAAAATATGCTTCAGCCGATTGAAAGAGCCATCATCGCTGCCAATATTGGTATTAATCCGCAAAATGATGGGAACATTATCCGCTTGTTTCTTCCGCCACTGACAGAAGAAAGACGAAAAGAATTGGTAAAGAAATGTCATGGAGAAGGGGAACATTCACGGGTAGCTATCCGTAGTATTCGCAGAGAAGCTATTGAACATATAAAAAGACTTCAAAAAAACGGCCTTAGTGAAGATGCGGCTAAAGATGCCGAAGCAGATATACAGACTATCACCGATAAATTCACTGCTGCAGTAGAAAAACATCTTGCTGCCAAAGAGAAAGAAATAATGGCGGTTTAAACTGAAGCTTGGCCCCAGGTTTCAAATATTTTTTTTCTAATCCTCACATCATCTATTTGCCAGGTAAACGCCACTAAGAATAATGCCCAGGCATCCTATCTGAATTGCTGTAATGTTTTCGCCATAAATAATTCCCCAGAAAATTGCTACAAAAGGAATACCATAGGTAACAAGGGAAGCAAAAAGCCCTCCTGCTTTTTTTACGAGAATATAAAATAATAACGTAGCGATGGCACTCCCTACAATTCCAAGAATGACGGATGTAATAACCGACCATCCAATGACGGATTCATCAAACCGCAGAGATAAAAAATCTTGTTGCCATAAAACAAAAGCTGTTGGAAGCGTCATAAATGAAAGAGATACGGTAGCCAGGTGAATGGGATTAACATCTTTCAAATAATGGCTAACCAGGTTTACATTAACCCCGTATAAAATAGTGGCCAGCAATATCCAGGTAGCATATTCAATATTTTCAAAGCTGATGCCTTTTTTCCCTGAGATTGTTAATAAACAAAGTCCGGTAAATCCAACAATCACACCGATGATTTTCATTGTATCCACTTTTGCTTTGAAAAAAAGCAACCCAATAACTACTACACATAGTGGAGTAAGTGAATTCAGGATTCCGGCCAGTGAGCTATCAATATTTTTTGATATGGCAGCTGCAAAAAGATAGGCCGGAAACAGGTTACCACATATCGCAGATAAAATAACCAGGAATATTTTTTTTTGTGGAATTTTTGAAAAATGGAAAATTCCAAATGGGATCAATACCAACCCGGCTGAAAATATCCTTACTGAAGCAATCTGTGCAGAAGATAATCCATTGCTGCTCCAACGCATCAGAATAAATGAACTTCCCCAGATGATACAAAGAAGAATAAAAATTGCCCAGCTTGCTAAACGATCATTTTTCATAAATGCCGGTCAAAGTTCATTAATCAGATTCAGAACCTTATAATTTTTTTATATTGCAATATCCTTTAAATTACAAATATGGAAAAAATTTCACTGAAAGATATCAGTACCAGAGCGCCTAAAGATTTCGATAAGGAGAAAACAAAAAAGACAACTGCAGAAATTCTTAATGATCTGGATGAGCTGCAGAACCTGTTATATGCAGAAAGTAAACATTCAATACTTATTGTTATACAAGGCATGGATGCCAGTGGAAAAGATGGAGTTATCCGGAATGTTTTCGGAAAGCTGAATCCACAGGGTGTTGCCGTTAAATCTTTTAAAGTACCAACGCCTGAGGAAATGGCACATGACTTTTTATGGCGGGTGCATGAACATGCTCCTGCAAAAGGGATGATTCAGATTTTTAACAGGAGTCATTATGAGGATATTCTGGTTACCCGTGTACACCGCTGGTGTGATGACGAAACAGCTGTTAAAAGAATGAAGGCCATCAATGATTTTGAAAAATTATTAGAGGAACATAACAATACACAAATACTCAAATTTTATTTACATGTTTCTCCTGAAGAACAGCACTCCCGGTTAGATGAAAGAATAAAAGACCCTGCCAAAATGTGGAAGTATAATGAAAAAGATTTTGAAGAAGCTAAGCTATGGGATCAATATACGAATGCATATGAAGACTGCTTTGAACACTGCAATAATGTATCTTGGACAATTGTGCCTTCTGATCAGAACTGGTATAAGGAATTTGTTATTGCTTCCCAGTTGTATGTATTACTGAAAAGTCTCGATATGAAATTTCCGGGGCTAAAAAAATAGGGTCTCAAAGAACAAAACAGAATGTTTGTCATTTTCTTTATCTCAACTAATAAATAGTTTAATTTCACTGCTATATTTTTTACCAATAAATTTATTTTATGGGAATGCTAAAAGAGTTTAAAGATTTTGCCATGAAGGGCAATCTCGTCGATATTGCTGTTGCCTTTGTAATGGGTGGGGCATTTGGTAAAGTGGTGACCAGTTTTACTGAAGGAATTGTTTCTCCTCTTATCGGTTTATTCGGAGGAGCTGACCTGAGTAAAAACATGTTTAAACTTAAAGACGCAATAACAGATGCCACCGGAAAAGTTACGACCGAAGCAATTTATCTGAAATGGGGAGATTTTGTAACTGCAATTATTAATTTTATCATTATTGCATTTGTAATGTTTATGGTCATCAAAGCAATTAATAATATGAAGAAGAAGGAAGTAGCAGCTCCTGAAGCTACCCCGGAAGATATTACGCTATTACGAGAGATCAGGGATGCATTAAAGAAGTAGGGTATAAAATTATATTAAAAAATCGGCCGAATTGTTTTTTTAAACATTCGTGCCGATTTTTGCGCTTCTAAAATAACCCAATGAAGAATATTTTATTTTCTTTTTTTTTGCTGGCATTTTCACTGCTGTCTCATTCCCAGGATATGGCAGTTAAAGAGATGCAGATTATTGGCACCAAAGCATTCAAAAGTCTTGATAGCAATGGTTGGAAAAAGAGAGGAACTTTTATTATAAATCTTAATCAGGGCACACTTAGCAATTGGGCAGCAGGGGGTGAACAAAGTGTTTTAGGAGTTAACACTATTTTTAATTATTCATTGAATTTGCGAAGTAATAATAACACATGGGATAATGCATTCGATATTTCTATAGGGTTTCAAAATGCAACCAGCTTTGGAAAATTCAGAAAAATTGATGATCGCATTGATATTACAAGCAAATATGGATACCAGATTAGCAGGAAATGGTATACCGGGATGCTGTTAAATTTTAATTCACAGGCACTGGCAGGGTATGATTATAGTGTAATACCCAATGAAAAAATATCAGGCTTTCTTACACCGGGAAAAGTACTTTTGTCTCCAGGTTTTGATTTTAAACCCAACGATATTTTTTCCATTTATGTTTCACCTGTTACAATTCGGTGGGTATTAAAAACTAATTCAGCTTTTTTTATAATTTCAAAATTTGGTGTTGATTCAGCACATAAAGTGAATACCGAATTGGGTGCTTTTTTAACTGCAAAAAAAAATCTTGTAATGGCAAAATGGCTAACCTATACAGGGCGGCTTGATCTCTTCAGTAATTATAAAAGAAAGCCCGGAAATATAGACTTATTGATGAATAATCTTCTGACCATGAGGCTTACTAAAGTGCTTGCTACTAACCTGAGTCTTGATTTTATTTATGATGATGATGTGGTAAAAAGGCTGCAGATAAAAGAAATTCTTGGGGTGGGGTTAGCGGTAAAATTATAAAATCATCATAAAGGCATTGAGATAGATTTCAATTCCTGCCCCGGTTACAGGGGGAGAATATATTTTTATAGTAAACCAAAGTCTCGTTATTTTGTGACTTGATTTTATCCTCAATCCAAAAACAACCGAATTGAATAACGCCTCGTACCAGATAAAACTACCGCAATTTGAAGGGCCTTTTGATCTTCTTCTTTTTTTTATTGAAAGGGATGAGTTGGATATATATAATATACCCATTACTAAAATTACCAATGATTTCCTCGATTTTATTCATAGCCAGGAATCGTTGAACATAGAACTCTCCAGCGAGTTTATTCTTTTTATTTCTACGTTAATGCGTATAAAAGCTAAAATGCTTTTGCCAAGAAAAGAACTGGATGATCAGGGCAACGAAATAGATCCCAGACAGGAACTGGTAAATAAAATTCTGGAGTATAAACGATTTAAAGAGGCCTCTGCCCAAATGGTAGAAATGGAAGCCAGCCGTATGTTGATGGCAAAACGGGGAAACCTTCAGAAAGAGTTGGCAGGAATCGGAGAAGAAGCAGCGGAGGGTACTGAAATCCAAACAATCACTTTATTCCGGCTGATGCGGGCATTTGAAAGGGTAATGCAGCGTTACCAGGATACAAAAAACAGACCCGTTCACACGGTAATTAAGTATGAATATACCATGGAAGGAAGCCGGGATGATATGTTATCCCGTGCACAACAGGAAAAAACTTTATCTTTCGAAAAAATATTTGGCAATTGCGATAACCGGGTACATGCTATTTTTCTTTTCCTGAGCCTTCTGGAACTTGTACAACAAAAGTTTCTGAAGATTGTTATTGGAGAAGGGAAAAATAATTTCATAATTGAATATAATGAACCCGAAAATCGTCTTGCGGAATTAGAAGAACAAATTCAACCACAATAAAAATTAAATTATGAAAAGAACAGCAACAGCTAACTGGAAAGGCTCCGGAAAAGAAGGGGGCGGAAAATTACTTACCCAATCCGGGGTAATAAAAAATAAAGCTTACGATTACAGAAGCCGATTTGAAGACGGCACATTTACAAACCCTGAAGAGTTGATAGCGGCCGCTCATGCCGGTTGTTTTTCAATGAAACTAAGTTTTGTTTTGGGAGAAGCCGGATTTACACCAAGTCGTATAGAAACAAAATGCACAGTTACTCTTGAAGCAGGTGTAATCACCGGCAGCCATCTTGATGTAAAGGCGAAGGTACCAAAATTAAAAGCGAAGAATTTTCCACAATATGCTGAAGAGGCAAAAGCCAATTGCCCGGTGAGTAAAGCATTGGGAGCTATAGCTATCACTATGGATGCACAGCAGGTAAAGACTTTTAAAGCAAAAACAGAATAATCAAAATTTTTCAAATGAACAATGAATGGCCATTCCTTTATTGGAGTGGCTGTTTTATTTAATCAATTCCAAATGTCCATACAGTTACATTGCCTTCAGCTGTGGTGGTTGATTTATCAATAAAGGCATATTCCCCCGGCAATAATCCGCTTGAAGGGGTCACTCTGTATGTAATCAGGTCACGATTTCTAAATACAATAGGGATCAGCATTGCATTCGCACTGCCATCAGTTTTAATTGTAAAACTTCGTGTTGATTTGCCAACAGTTATTTTATATAAACTTATATAGTCTGCAGGATTCATACTGCCTGTTGTTTGATCTGATTTAGCCTGAAAAAAAGCTTCTGAAATCTTTATACGCATTGTAGATTTTATGCCGCTGATATTGTAGGTAGATGATGTTGTTGATGTTTTACCTTTTGTTTGAAAAATGGCCTGCGATAGTTCCAACTTGTCCTTTACTTCGCCCAATTCGGGAGTAATAGAAGAAAATGTATAAGCAAATGGTCTTGCTATAAATGCTGAAATCATAATTGAACAAGTAACGATCATCGCTATAGCAAGAAAAAATTTGTGTTTCATTTTTATGAGTTTATTGATTTGCAGATAAATAAAATTCTAAAGACTTCCTATTAATCAATTCCAAAACACCAGACGTTTATATTGCCACCGGAAGTAAGCGTTGTCTTATCAACAAAAGCATATTCCCCCTTTGTTAATACAATGCCTCCTGCTACTTCTATCTTATATGTCACATTATCAACCGAAGTAAACAGAATTTGTATGGGTGAAGCTGATGTACGATTTTTTCTGTCCACGTTGAATTTATATAACATAATATCATTGTTTGGTTGGGGTGCATAACCGGTAGGATATGCCGGACCCGAATCAAAATGGGTAAGGAACTTAAGAATAATTCCGGTTGGCGTATTCAGGCGCAAAGAAGAACGTAGCCCACTTATATTGATTACAGGGGCAGTGTTTTTGCCTTTAGGGGTTTGATAACTTGCAGTTAATTTTTCGAGATCTGTTCCTCCGGTTGCACCATTGTTTAATATATCCCCATCGGTTGCAATACGGTATCCTGTAAATGTGTTCCTGGATACTCCATCAACTGTTTTGGCTGGAGACGTAAACGAAGATGCAAATACGATCATTGCAAAAAAGATTAATGTCTGTTTCATTTCATTAAAATTTAAAAGTTATTTAAATGGTTATTTTACTTTCTTCAATTCCCACTTTGCCCTCGTTATTATTTCTGCGTGGGTGGGATCATCAGGATTAGCAGGAATAATTTCTTCAAATTTTCCTATCAATAAATTGGGATTAATTCCTAACGGGTACCCGGCAAAACCGGCAGGCAATGTTATCTGTATGCCCCCATCTTCTTTTGCTGAGGAATCTTTTGAATGACCCAAAATCTGGTCATTCCTTTCAAAAGAATAATATTCAGTACAGATAGGACCAAAAAAACTGATCCAATATGTTTTTTTATCTTCAGAAAATTCTACTTCCAGATTAAATTCTCCCGTTCCGTTGCGGATTATTTTTTCTGTTGATTCTGTAGTTGTATAAATATTAGGATTTGAATAAAACAGGCTATCCTTTTCCCATTTTCTTGAAGAGTCCGCTCTGCTGACTGTTCCTTTGCTATTAATAAAATCAGCCTTTGTATGATACGCAAAATAATTATCGTATTGATGAACTTCTTGATGCCCATTATTATCATTAACAAGTTTTCCTATACCTCCGGATGTTTTTATCCAGGTCACTGTGCCGGTCCAGGTTTCTTTTTTTGGAGTACCAGTATTTGAAGACTTTGCTTTATTGTTATTTTGAGAAACAGGTATATTTATTTTATTTTTTCTTTCCAGTCGCCATTTGTAAGTAGTGGTAGTTCCGTTTTCATTATCACCGCCACCGGTTTTTTCAGTAAGAATTCCTTCTAAGATATTTGGATCTTTCAGCGGCTGGTCATTGATCATGATAGCTGTTTCGTCTGTTTTGCTAAAATCAGAGGTGCTGCCATTGCTTATTGTTTTGCCATAGCAACCCGGCATGGGTACTTTTATAGAATATTTTCCGGTTTCATAGTCAATATCTACTTCCAGTTCGCCTTTATCTTCTGTTTTACAATCGGAGGTAGTACCGTTTGTACTCTTAAATGTAAATGAATGGATAACGGCGGTAATATTATTGCTGATCTTTGCATCCATACGCCATTCACTAATGATGATCTCTTTGCCGGTTTGTTTTTCTAAAAAAGTTACTGTGCCCGTCCATATACCATCATCATCCTCGGAATTGTTTTGCCCAATGGTATTACTTTGAATGGAAAAAAGAGAGATAAACAATAGTGAAATGATTTTATACGTTTTCATTTAAAGAATTTATTTATCAATCATTGCCTGCAATTTTTCCACTTCGAAATTTTCTTCAAACATCTTCCTGAGATTTTTGCCTGGTTTTGAACCTCCCCACTCCCAGTATATAGCCATAAACTGCGGAACATCTTTGGGTAGATCTTTTCTGAGGTATCCTGGATTTTCAGTAACCAGCATAGTGCCCCCTTCTTCCTCGGTACTGAATATGGGTACCTCTTTCGCCATGGCAAAAGGCGCAAGAACAATGGCAGGCGAATCAAGCAAATTATCTGCAATTGTCTTTTCCAATTCATCCTGGTAATGCTTCAGCACAGCATTTTTTTCTTTTACTATTATATTTTTTTTATCATCCCTTATCTGCTGGTCGGTTTGATAAGACGCTAAATAATAATCAACAGCCGATTTTAATCTCTTTGGATCACTGCCATATTTCTTTTGATAATCATCAAGCGTTTTCTTTTTCAACGCTTCCTGTTCTTCAAGTGACCGGACAGGCATGAGGTCAAAACCTTTTATCATTTGATCATAGAACTTATTGAGGTGAATGAATAGCCTGTCAAGGTATTGTTTACGTGTTACCGGTATGTATGGAAGCTCTCCTTTCCTGTGGATCAAAACGTAGCGATAATTATGCAGCTCTCTTCCCGGTCCGCCTTTCCACAATAAATCATAACCTTTCCATGAGCCCTGTACTGTTAGTTTCGATTTGATTATACGGCCATCAATTAACATAGCATCATCATTGGGCCCCTTT
>JAHEZE010000016.1:0-9193 GCA_023251235.1 Sphingobacteriales bacterium
TTGAAGAAATAAAAAATTTATTGCTGAGTAAAAGCCCCTTCTTTAATCTGGAAGGGGCCAGTTGGGAATTTAAAAGTTATTACTTTAAGATCCTGGGTAGCATCAAGACCCTGATTGCCGGTTATATGCTTATCTTTTCCATCCAACCGGGCCGGCTTATCGGTATAAAATTTTTGCAGGTTCTGATCCCACCATAACTCAGGACATCTTAATGTATCTCCTTCCCGGTTAATAACCGTAACACTATCTTTTAAATAAACTTTATTCAAATTCTCAAAATATTTTCCATACATAGCCGTAAGCCAGCTTTCCACTTTTACACTGTCATCATAAAAATCAACATGAAGTGTTTTTGGAAATTCTGTATAAACAGTATCGGTCTCGTATCGATACATTAATGGCGATAATAACTTTGCCTTCATTGCACCTCCCTGGCTAAGATAACTTTCAATGTTTTTTCCCACTTCAATTAAAACTTTTTTCTCTGTCCAGGCCTTTACCACTGCCGGATCATTTTCACAGGCAACAAGAAAAAAGCAGCCCATAACAAGGACTGCCAAAGTTTTTTTAATAATATTTTTCAAACCTGTTTTAATCATATCTGCGTTTGGTAAACCAAAGATCGCTTAATGCAAAGCCAACTGATAACCTGAAAAAATTTTCTCTTAACAAATTTTCTTTATTCCCTCTTTTAATATATTCAGCAGAAATATTTACTATGGAGTACTGCGTCCTGAATCTTCTTTGTGCATCTTTCAGATTGGCGATAGGTAAACTTAGTCCTGCTGTTACTCCAAACTCGGGCAATTTTCTGTTCAGGTATACATAATCTTTTCCAAAAAATATTCCGGCACGGTAGGATATAAAGTTTTTATACCGGGCTTCCTTTAAAGATGGCTTTATCTGTACACCTGCTTTCAACTCCCAGTTATTTTTAACGGAGTCAATTTGTCCATTGAATCTGTAATTGTCCCAACTGTTTTGAATGAAATCAATTCCAAAAAGCCAGCCGCCGTTTTTTACATCGGGTTGTTTTTCCACCAGGAATCCTCCCCCAAAAGTAGGCGGATAAGTGACTTTTCCTTTAATATCCAACTGCTCAGATACACTATCAATTCTTAAATTCCCGCCATCAGATCCTTTAGTGTACGTTTCCCTGATTATATCGTTCCTTGAATTCAATTTATTTTTTGTATTGCCAAAAATACCTATTTGAAAATATTTCGTTTTGTCTTTATTTAAATCTACTCTGTATTGCATACCCAGATTAAAAAATAAACCGCCAAAAGATGCTTTTGTCTGGTGATTGGATCCGGCATATGCCACCGTATCATTGATAAAATAACGTCTTGTGCTGTAATCTTTTTTTCCAAAAAGATATCCTGCATTAACACCAAGGCTGAAATTTTTTATTGCGATTCCCGTACCAGTATTAAAAAGAAATGCTCCGCCATCTCCGGCAAATTCGGTGAACGCACTGTCAATCGGTAAACCAGAAAATGGATCATAAAGTCTTTCGCTTCGCCCAACTTTATAATTGATCTTTGAAATGGGGCGTAAACCAAAAACAATTCCTATATTTTTTTTAACGGGTATTCCCATTTGCAGGTAAGAAAAATAAGTGTTGGTAACTTTATACTTTTGCGGATTATTGGTTTCACGTAAAGTACGGCTATCATAATTCAATCCCACATCTAATAAAATTCTTCCGTACTCAGTCTTTTTTGATTTTGCCTGCTGTAAAGAATAAAATCCTGAATAAGAAGCAGGGTTGGAAAAATTTACAGAAAGCTGATCAGAATAAGCGGCGCTGATACCTGCCATTCCCCGGTTTAAAATATTAGAATTGGGATGTAAATCCCCAAGGCCATAACGGGAATATGGAGAGTTGTCCTGTGCAATCAGAAAATTGCGTGTACTTAGCTGTATGCTGCAAGTAATAAAAAGAATATAAAAAAGTCTTGAAGACAATTTGAATCGGATCAATTTTCTTTGAGCATTTACCTGATGGGGAATTTCTCCTAAAGTCTTGGTTGTCTTATGAATTATTAACTTCGCTGATAGCATACAGTCCTTTAAAGATTAGTTCGGGGTCTGCAAATATCTGGTTTTTCAGATGGGGGGCCAAATACACTATATCACCCCCGGTTAAATGGACGTTAAAGTTGCCGAACTTTTGCTTGTATGCATCAATGAACCCATCTATTTCATTTGCCATTCCAATCACTACTCCACTGAGAATATTAGTAACTGTATCAAACCCTATCAATGGCACATTACCATCCGGTTTTACAACAGGAAGTTTTGCAGTGAACTGGTTAAGTGATTTCATCCGCATTTCCATACCGGGTGAAATACCACCACCTAAAAATTCATGTTGTTTGTTTATAAAATTATATGTGACACAACTGCCTAAACCAATTACAAGATTATGCTGGTCTGGAAAAAAATAAACAACGGCAGCTGCCAAAGCTAATCTATCAGCTCCAACGGTTTCGGGCTTTCCAACCGATGAAGTAAAAGGAAGTTTGGAAAGATGACTGAGTTTATGGAAACTGCTTTTTGCTGCCAGCAAGTTTTCTATTTCAGGATTGTGATTAATAACGGAGGAAAGAATAGTTTTTTGAGGAGTGAATTTTTTCAATAAAAAATCAATAGTCTCTATGCCATCATTGTCCACAATGATTACTTCTGAAAGTTTTGTTTTTCTAAACATCGCTACTTTCATTCTTGTATTGCCAAAATCAAAACAGAGTGTGTTCATACAGATTTGTTGTTGATCAGATATCAAACTGGAACCCCGATAAATTTTTAAAATGTCCGTTCTGCAATATTTTTTCTTTAAGGCCTTCCATTTCTGCTACCATAGGTGTCACTTTTGTTAAATGCCGTTTCAGAAATTCCTGCCGCTGCTTTTCATCCATTAACGCAAGCAACTCATATTCCTCCTGCAGTGTCAGTCCAATATGGTGTGCCACTTCATAACTATTCAATTCTTCATCCGGTTTTTTAAACTCTTTTTCAACTTTCAGCAGTTTGTGCAGTTCACGGATACCGTTCATTACTTTACGCATCAGCTCAATATTTCCCTGCTCATTATTATCAGGATAATTTACAATAGCTCCGCTATACAATTTATCCGGCACTTCTTTTATCACTTCCAGCACCCTGAATACTTTCTCCCCCTTAGTTTTGATATCCATTTCCCCATTTTCATACTGTTTGCATACCTCTGTTACACTCGCCAGTGTGCCATTTTCCTGAAGGCGGTTATCAATAACAGAAGGAATTCCGAATGGCTTTTTATTTTCATGGCAATCCTTAATCAGTTGTTTGTACCTGGGTTCAAAAATATGCAGGTTCAGCGATTCTCCCGGATATACTACAATACCAAGTGGAAATATGGGAATAAAATTGGTCACAAAAGCAAAGTTAAATGGTATAATGTATAGGGTGAAGGGATTGGAAATTTTTAAGATTATAAATTGAATGCAGAAATTTGTATATAAAATTTTGCTTTTATCATCTATTTTCTTCCTTATTCAACTCTTTCAGCCTTTTATATTTTATAAATGTATAGCAGGCATTTATTCTTGCACAAGCAAATCCAACTGATCCATCCAAAAAACCTAGTTTGAAAAAATAGTTTTTAATAAATGAAAAAATAGTGGATGAATAAATTTTCAAAATCCCGGCTTTTTTCCCCAGGTGAAAATAATTTTCGGCGCTCAGTACTGCATAATTTTTCATTTTTCTTTCATATTCCTGAGCATTGGCAGTTGTTTGATGAAGCACAAAACCGCTGATCAATAATTTTTTTACACTTTTGGGAAATATCAACGACTCATGTACGGCTGCGGTATCCCAGCTTACTACTTTCCGGTTGAATAACCGGATATGTTTGTCATTACCCCATTCCCCAAACCGAAGCCATTTTTTTCCAAAAAAATTCTTAAACCTGATTTCATAGACAGCTTTTTCCTCTGACAAGTTTGCCTTTAATAAATTTTCTTTCAGTTCCTCATCAATTGCTTCATCCGCATCCAGGCTCAATATCCAGTCATATTTTGCCAATGCATTGGCTTTGTTCTTTGTTTTTCCAAACCCCTCCCAACTACCTTCACACAACCGGGCATTGAAAAGTTTTACAATTTCTTTTGTACCATCATCGCTTCCATTATCATACACTATAATGTCATCAGTAAGTCCATTAAAACTTTGAAGAGTTTTACCAATTACCTCCGCTTCGTTTTTACAAATAATGACAACAGAAAGCTTTTGCATTCCACGAAAATAAAACTATCAGGCAGATTCTTCTGTCTTTATGATAAAAGAGTATTTTTGATTGAACTGACTTACCGGAATGAAACATGAAATTTTATCAAAGCTGCAGCAAGGTGATACTAAAACACTAGCCAGAAGTATTTCTATAGTAGAGAATGAAATAAATGGCTATGAACAATTGCTGGAAACTTTGCCTAACAATCTTTCCACCCCGGTGATTGGAATAACCGGACCACCCGGTGCTGGTAAAAGTACTTTAGTTGATTCTTTGATCAGGCTGTTGGTTAATTCAGGAAAAAGAGTCGGTGTTCTTTGTATTGATCCCTCCTCTCCTTTTAATCTTGGATCTTTGTTAGGTGATCGTATCCGAATGAGCAGTTGGTATAATCACCCACTTGTTTTTATCCGTTCCCTGGCAACGAGAGGTTCACTTGGTGGATTGCATCCTAAAATTATTGAGATCACAGAATTAATGAAAACCGCAAGGTTTGATTACATACTTGTTGAAACAGTTGGAGTAGGCCAAAGTGAAGTAGAGATTGCAGGCCTGGCTGATGTTACGGTGGTAGTGGTGGTGCCAGAAGCAGGTGATGAAGTGCAAACGATGAAAGCGGGGTTAATGGAAATCGCAGATATTTTTGTTGTAAACAAAGCTGACCGTCCCGATGCAGACCAATTTGTAAAGAATCTCCATTTAATGCTGGCTCCCGCTTTTCATAGTCATTATAATGAAGTACCGGTTATAAAAACAGTGGCTTTGCAAAACACAGGCGTTGATGAATTGCTGAAAGAAATTGAACATTTAATAAAGCATCACCGGTCTAAAGAAAAAAAATACTGGCTGTTGACTGAAAAAGCTTACCAGCTTATCCAGAAAAAAAGAATGAAAAATATTTCTAAAGAAATTTTAAAAGAAAAAATAACAATGCTGGTAAATAATCATGATTTTCAATTATACACTTTTATAAAAAACTTTGATGAGCATGGAACTGATTCCCAATGAAAACCTTCCCCGTGTTGCTAAATATGAACCGGCTATTGTAAAAGTAGAACCGGGCAAAAAATATTCCTGGTGTAGCTGTGGACTCAGCGATACCCAACCCTATTGCGATCATGCACACAGAAATATAGATGGAGAACCTTACAAGAGCATCAAGGTTCTTTTTGATAAAGAAGAAGAAGTGAGATTCTGCCAATGCAAAAAAACAAAAACACCTCCGTTTTGTGATGATACACATTTGACCCTGAATCCCTGAAGGAACTTAAAGAATAATTTTTAAGCCGATAATTTTAAAAAAGAGAAATTCCCGGCACTCCCCTTTAGGGGATGGGAGTCTCCTCCAAATCACAACCTATCGGCGCTCCTGGTGAAATTTCTTTATGAATAGTTGGCTTTGCATCTCGCTGCTTTTTCATTCTTTCTAATCCAAGAAGCTTGTGGTCTTAATAGGTCAATAGGTATGATTACTTTTTCTCCACCTGTAAAAAACAAAACCGGCAATAAGGAAAGGGGCTATACCAAGATAAATGATACCGCTATTCATTCCTCTGGCAGGCTTTTCACCGAGTTGTTGGGCGGTTTTGGTACAAATGGAACATTGTGCTGCACTATAGTGAATAGGAAACAATGAAATGATAATTATGAACGAAATAGATATTGCCCGCTTTTTCATACCTGAGATTAGTTTGCAAAAATACAAAGTTTTATTTTCTCATTCATTTGCATATTTCCTGCAGGTTATTACCTGATTGTTTAATTAAAAAAATACCAAAAGGGTATTGTTTGAATCGTCCTGTCATTGTACCTTCCCGAAATTCCAGAACTTTATTTTACGAATCCCGATTATTTAAAAAAAATCACATGAAAAGATTGTTTTTATTCCCTGTTATCCTGCTGGTTCTTCCTTTTTTTCTTTCCGCTCAATCCACGGCTAAAGAGTGGTACGATAAAGGAATGAGCTTAATTAAAGCAAAAGATTCCAAGGGAGCTTTATCAGCTTTTAATAACGCTATTGCTATAAAAGCGGAATACGGTGATGCTAATTATCAGGCAGGCTGGTGTTGCAATGAACTGGAAAAATACCAGGATGCTATTACTTACCTTGAAAAAGCAAAACAATTATTGCCGGATAAAGCAAAAGTATATTTTGAATTAGGCTACGCTTATAACTATTCTGAAAACACGGATAAAGCTATAACAAATTATAAAAAATCACTTGAGCTCTATCCGGAATATTACGATGCTGCAAAAGCACTGGGTGATATTTATTATAAAAAGGGGGACTATGCAAATGCAGTACCCAATTTCCGGAAATATCTTGATGGAGAAAAGGATCCGGATGATAGTTACTATTATAAAATGGGTTGGAGTCTTTCTGACATTGAAAAATATGAAGATGCACTTATTTACCTGGAAAAATATAGCCCCGAAAACACAGAAGATAAGGCTAAAAAAAATACCGAGATCGGGTATGCTAATTTTAAGCTCAAAAAATATGATGAAGCGATTGAATATTATAAATTGGCAATTCAGTTGAAAGAAGGCTATGGTACAGCTTTACGTGGTCTTGCAAATGTATACTACGAAAAAAATGATCATGATAATGCTCTCTATTACTTCAAGGAGGCGGTTGAAAAAGATGAAGAAAATTCAAAATCGTGTTATTATAAAATGGGATGGATTTATAATGATAAAGAAAATTATGATGATGCTGTCTCCGTATTATTGAAATCAGTTAATTATGATAGTGAAGTAGCCGGCACAAGGGAAGAGTTGGGGTACGCCTATTATATGAAAGACCGCTATGATGATGCCATTTATCAACTCAACAAAGCGATTGAACTCGATCCAAAATCAAAGCTGGGTTACTATTATAAAGGACTCTGTTATATTTCTATGAAGAGAAAAACCGATGCAATGAGTATCTACAATGAACTGAAAGTGATAAATGAAGAGCAGGCTTCCAAACTATTAGCCAAAATAAATGCTATGTAATTAAAAAGGCGAAGAAAATTCTTCGCCTTAATTTTTTTAGCCCTTTTATACCGCCTGTGCTTCCATTCTCTTCTGCACTTTCTTTCTGTCATCTTCATTCAGAATTACTTTCCGCATCCTGACATTTTTCGGTGTTACTTCAATGCATTCATCCTGCTGAATATATTCCATGCACTCTTCCAGTGTCATCAACGTTTTGGGTGCAATGCGGGATGCATCATCACTTCCACTGGCACGGTGGTTGGTTAACTTTTTGGGTTCCGTTGCATTCACTACAAGGTCTCCCGGTTTAATGTGTTCCGCTATGATCTGCCCGGTATAAACTTCTTCACCCGGATCTACAAAAAATCTTCCCCTGTCCTGAAGTTTGTCAATTGAATATCCTGTTGTTCTTTCCTGATTTTTTGAAAGCAATACCCCATTGTTTCTTCCTGGTATTGGTCCTTTCCATGCACGGTATTCTGTAAAGCGGTGAGCCATTACTGCTTCACCAGCAGTATTCGTCAGCATTTGAGATCGAAGACCAATTAATCCTCTTGAAGGAATATCAAATTCCAGGTGTTGCATTTCCCCTTTTGTCTCCATCACATGCAATTCACCTTTACGTTGGGTAACAAGATCAATTACTTTTCCGCTAAACTCCTGCGGCACATCCACTACAAGGTTTTCAAACGGTTCACTTTTTTTCCCACCGATTTCTTTTACAATTACCTGCGGCTGACCCACTGTCAACTCATATCCTTCACGACGCATGGTTTCGATCAATATTCCAAGATGCAAAATGCCGCGTCCAAAAACCTGGAAACTATCGGCACCATCCGTATCTTCTACTCTCAGCGCTAAGTTTTTTTCTGTTTCCTTCATCAACCTGTCTCTCAGATGGCGGGAGGTAACAAACTTTCCATCTTTACCGAAGAATGGAGAGTTGTTAATGCTGAACAACATGCTCATTGTCGGTTCATCCACACTGATCACCGGCAATGCTTCGGGATTTTCCGGATCAGCTATGGTGTCTCCAATATTAAAATCATCAAGTCCCACTACAGCACAAATATCTCCTGCCATCACTTCTATTGTTTTTTTCTTTCCCATTCCCATAAAAGTGTATAGTTCTTTTACTTTGGATTTCTTAATACTTCCATCAGCCTGTACCAAAGCAATGTTCTGACCTTCTTTTATACTACCTCTTGCTACTTTACCCACTGCAATTCTTCCCAAAAAGGAAGAATAGTCCAGAGAAGTGATTTGCATCTGCAAAAATCCTTCATTCACTTTGGGCTCTGGTACAAATTCTAATATCGCATCCAGTAATGGAAAGATATCTGTTGTTGGCTCAAGTGAAGTATTCATCCAGCCCTGCTTGCTTGATCCGTAGATAGTAGGAAAATTCAATTGCTCTTCTGTTGCTTCCAGGTTAAAGAATAATTCAAAAACTGCATCATGTACTTCATCTGGTCTGCAATTCGGTTTATCCACCTTATTGATAACAACAATCGGTTTTAAATTTAAGTGCAATGCTTTTTGCAAAACAAATCTTGTCTGCGGCATCGGGCCTTCAAATGCATCAACTAACAACAACACACCATCTGCCATTTTCAAAACCCTTTCTACCTCACCACCAAAGTCGGAGTGTCCGGGTGTATCAATCACATTAATTTTTACATCCTTATATACAACCGCAGCATTTTTACTGAAAATGGTGATCCCTCTTTCTCTTTCAAGGTCATTACTATCCATGATCAGCTCACCGGTTTCCTGATTATCCCGGAATACGTGAGTAGTATGTAATATTTTATCAACTAAAGTGGTCTTACCGTGGTCAACGTGGGCAATAATGGCGATGTTTCTAATGTTCATATACTTGTTTTCAAACGAGCGGCGAAGGTACGCCAATTCAACGGGGCAGCGAAGAAA
>JAHEZE010000016.1:9293-42699 GCA_023251235.1 Sphingobacteriales bacterium
TTGGTAAACATAGAATAATAAATGATACAACAGCTTTATACAATCAATACTGGAATACAAGATACTCCGTTCAATCATTAGTACAATTGGAAGAACTGCTTGAAAGCACGATGAAAGAATCTACTTTTCAGAAAATTAAACAACCAACTCTTTTACTTTATTATTTTAAAGATGAAGAACACCAGGATCAGGTAGTAAAAGTATCTGCAATGAAAAGGATGTTTACACAATTAGCTACACCGGAAAATCTGAAAAGACAGGTAGCTATTCCCAATGGTGGAGATCATGTATTGGGTTCTTATGTAAAATCAAAAGACCTGGAAGCCGTAAAGAGTGAAATAGAGAAATTTGCAGTTGAAATCTTGAATCTGCCTTTTGCAAAACATTAAATATTTTTCACACCCTCACGTAAATTTTCTTTTTGTCGAGCAGATAACCCACCGTCCAACAAACAAGCATAAAACTAATGGCAAAAAGAAATGATCCTAAATACATTCCTGTATGGCTGAATACATTCTCAAAAAGCCAGCTGTAAAGTGGCCTGTCTCCAATGGGAATAAACCACAATAATGTTGCCCCCAGTTCTGATAATAAATAAATGAATAATGGATTTTTACCAAACACCTCAAAGAAATAAGTGAAACGCTTAAGTTGTAAAAAATCGATAACATAGATTAAGGCTGATAGTAATATACAATCAATACCAACAGTTAGGAAAACATAACTGCCTGTCCACAGTTTTTTATTAACAGGATGAAAATTGTTCCAGCAAAGAGCAAGGAAGATTAATGTAACACCCGCCAGTAAAAGTTTAACCAGTCCTTCATAGCTTTTGCCTTTTTCCTGTATCCATTTACCTGCTACATAACCAAACGTTACATTGGCAATGGCCGGAAGTGTACTTAATAATCCTTCTGGATCAAATGCTACTCCTTCTCCGTGATACAAATGATTAGAGCCAAACAACCACAAATCCAGTCTTGATCCGGCATTTGTCAGCATATCATAAGGATCATCGCTTCCTTTAAATACTAATAAGACCAGCCAGTAAATAAAAAGAAAACTCAGTGATAATCTTATTACTGTACTCAGCTTTAAGTAATGGATCATCATCGCAGCGGCACAATAACCTAATGCAATACGTTGTAACACTCCCATTATCCTTGTATGATCCATCGGGTTAAAAGCCAGTTGACTGTTTACATTCCAATGCACAAAAGGAAACCAATACATCAAATAACCTAATAAAAATATGATGATGGTCCTTTTAAAAATTTTACCAAGCACAGCAGCATTGCTCATGTTTACCCATTTTTTCATTGCAAAACTCATGGCATTACCCACCGCAAACATGAAGGAAGGAAATACGAGATCAGTGGGAGTAAAGCCATGCCAGTGTGCATGCTGTAGCGGAGCAAAACTGGTGTCTCCGTTTCCCGGTGTGTTTACTATGATCATAAAACAAACCGTCATGCCACGGAAAACATCAAGGGCGGTAAACCGTTGGTTGGGGAGCATAAGCAGAATTTTGATTTCCGAATGTAAAAATTATATTTCATAAACCTGTTTTATTAAAACTATTTAATCCAAATAGTTTCAATTCCTCACAACTTGCCCCGCCTTTGGTGTGAATTTCTTATCTTTCTTTTTATAAAAGTTTGCCAAATGCCACGATCAAAAATTGCCGGTATCGGTATGTATGTACCAAAAAATGTTTTCACCAATAACGACCTTCTGAAATTCATGGACACAACTGATGAATGGATACAGGAGCGAACCGGTATTAAAGAAAGAAGATATGCAGACCGTACAGAAGAAACTACTACTACAATGGGTGTGGAGGCGGCAACAATTGCAATTGAGAGAGCCGGTATCACTCCACAGGAAATTGACTTTATTGTTTTTGCTACTATCTGTCCTGATTATTATTTTCCGGGTTGCGGTGTATTGCTTCAACGGGCCATGAAGATGAAAGAAATTGGTGCATTGGATGTACGTAATCAATGCAGTGGTTTTATTTATGCACTTAGTGTGGCCGATCAGTTCATTAAATCCGGGATGTATAAAAATATTTTAGTGGTGGCCAGCGAGAAACATTCTTTTGGACTGGACTTCAGCACAAGAGGAAGAAATATAACTGTAATATTTGGAGATGGAGCAGGTGCTGTAGTTTTACAACCCACAGAAGATGTTAACCGGGGAATTCTCAGCACACATTTACATAGTGATGGAAATAATGCAGAGATTCTTGCCATGTATAATCCCGGTACACATGCCAATCATTGGGTAAAAGAAAAAAAACTGGCTGACTTTGATGAAGCTGAAATGGGTGAAATGTTTATGAGTCATTCCATGATTGATAATGCCCAGAATTTTCCGAATATGGATGGGCCAGCCGTATTTAAAGTTGCCGTAGAAAAATTCCCGGCAGTGATCATGGAAGCATTAACGGCAAACAATCTTCAGACAACAGATTTAAAATTGATGATACCACACCAGGCTAATCTTCGAATCAGCCAGTTTGTACAAAGGAAATTAAAACTAAATGATGACCAGGTATATAATAACATACAGAAATTTGGAAATACAACGGCGGCATCAATACCCATTGCCTTGTGTGAAGCATGGGAGCAGGGAAAAATAAAAGAAGGTGACCTGGTATGCCTGGCTGCATTTGGCAGCGGGTTTACATGGGCAAGTGCTTTATTAAAATGGTAAGTGTGCAACGGAAATGACTTATTTTTCGTTTTTGAATAAATTGAATGAAAGGAATCATAATAATCATATTGTCATTATTCATCTGTCATTTTAGTAATTCTCAGAAATACGATAGCTGGAAAATATACCATAACCGGAAAGAAGAAGG
Organism: Sphingobacteriales bacterium; assembly: GCA_023251235.1. GTDB lineage: Bacteria > Bacteroidota > Bacteroidia > Chitinophagales > Chitinophagaceae > VBAS01. Next base: position 12,160 of record JAHEZE010000016.1, read on the forward strand.
TTCATTTAACCTGAAAAAAGAGACAACTGACGAAAGAAGAGTGGTGTTGCTGAACCGCAATATTGAGGGTGCCGGTTTTCTTGTAATAGAATATACCCCTGCTAAAGATCGGGCGGACTGGATACGAACCATTGCATTTTTTGACTCAAGCGACCATTCATTAAGAGAATACAACAATACCCTATTCCTCCGGGTCCAGAATTCAGAATTGGGAATTATACTGGAAGGAAAACAAAAAGTAAAAATATATAGCTGGGCTGTTCCAAAAGATCCGGCTGAAGCTGCCACAGTTCGTGTTCGTCGCATACTTTTGTGTACACTATATATACGATGACCAGGAAGATCCTTTACATCATCAATCCCATTGCAGGAACCAGAACCAAAAAAAATCTTCAGAAAATTATTGAAGAAAGAACTCATAAACAGAAAATCCCATTTCAGATCTTTCCTTCTGTTGCCAGTGGCGATTATTCTTTTTTACATCCAATTATTAAAGAAGAAAAAATTACTGATGTCGTAATTGCCGGTGGCGATGGTACCGTAAGCCAGATGGTGAGAAGTTTAATGAATCTAGATATCAACTTTGGCATCATTCCATGCGGCTCTGGTAATGGACTTGCTTTTGCAGCAAAAATTTCTAAACAACCGGTTAAAGCATTAGCAATAATTTTTAAAGGCCATACTTCACTTGTTGATGGTTTTACTGTAAATGATGTGTTTGCCTGTATGCTTGCCGGACTTGGGTTCGATGCAAAAGTGGCGCATGATTTTACTAATGAATCAAAAAGAGGGCTGATGACATATATTAAATTATCCCTGAAGAATTTTTTTTCCATGAAACCACACCGGTTTGAAATAGAACTGGGAAAAGAGAAGTTTGAAACCGATGCTTACTTTATCAGTGTTGCCAACAGCAACCAGTTTGGAAATAATTTTACGATAGCTCCTAAAGCAAGTCTTTCTGATGGCCTGCTGGATGTGGTGATCGTAACCAGCCAGAATAAAGTAAGTTTTATTTTACAGGTATTAAGACAACTGGCCGGCTGGAATAAGCGGTTACGAAATGAATCCTTCGGACAAATAGCATCGTTGACAGAAAAGAAAAAGGCCGTTATCTATTTTCAAACTGAAAAGTTGAAAATAATTAACCATTCTTTGGCTCCTTTACATATTGATGGCGATCCCTATGAAACCCCAACCAGTCTTACCATTGAAGTAAAGAAAAAATGCTTCCGGCTTATTCAGCCGGTTTAGAAAAAATTGTATCCCGATTATTAAGTAAATACATCACCCTTCGGAAACTTTCCTGGTTAAATGGGAAGTTGGGCGAAGTCATAATATGCTTTTTTTCTCTTTGTGTCAGGTGAAAATTTAATGCGGCTTTATTTTCCGGACTCTCTGTATCATATTGGAAAATTACTTTGTAAATGATATGTACGCTATGCCGGGCATAATAACTGAGCATATCATTTTGGGAATATTCCATCATTTTGGCCCAGTTGTGCTGAAGTAATAAAAAAGGTTTGGTAGCATTGTCGATGATGTTATCGGTTTCATATGGATGATCCCAGCCACCAGAGGGCCGGTCACGCATCTGTATAAGTAATACACCTCTTGTATTTTGCCTTATCCAGTCATCAAAATATTCGAGAAATCGTAATGCTGTTTCCTGGCCATAATTATCACGGAGACCCGCATCCATCACATCAATGATAGGATCACAGGGAAGCCAGACATTGGGAAGAACAATTGGAAATGTTGCATTCATTCTTAACGCGGTCAGAATACGGAGATTGAAAGGATCCTGTTTGGCAAAGAAGGAAGTAAAATCAATCGCATCGGGATCAGTAGTTGGCAGATAGGTTGTATCGTTGCGGCCACGCATCATAAACCTTACAGGTTGCGTGCAGATGATCATTTTTTTTGCATCGCGGGTTACAACAGAATTATAAAAAGCTAAAGGGATTGTCGCATTACTTTCTTCTTCCTTATAATCTTTTAATCTCTTATCCAGAAACCCTTTTGTGTTTTCATTCAATTTTGATTCAAATGCATAGGCCCTGTCTTTTACATAGACGTATGGGCCAACTTCAAATTTCATGGCCGGGGAAATAAGATCCCTTGCAACAAAAGAAGAGAACAAAGGATTCAATAAGTCGCCGGCTATATCATTTACATATTTTTCATCCTGCAATTCTATTTTTTCCCCTTTCTTTTTTCTCAAATAGAGTTCCCGGAAATAAGATGCTCCGATCATACCTCCTGAGGCTCCCGTAATAAGAAATGTTTTTTTCATGAAAGCGCCATGGGTAATACTGTCCAACCTTTGCAAAATGCTCATAGTAAAAGTGGCGCTTCGGTGGCCACCACCACTGGTATTTAGCATTACCAATAATGGCTTTTCGTCTTCCTGATTCTTTTTCCAGTTTTCAAGCACTTGTATCATATTCAAACTATCCGCTTTTACATTTTCCGGAGATGCCAGTTCAAACAATCCTTTCTTTGAATAAGAGGGTCTTTCAGACCGGTTAAAGTAGTTTAACCCAAATGCTTTGTTACGTGGATCAATCCATTCCCATTTATAAAACAGGTTCAGTAAAAAAAAGAGTCCGATAAGATATGGAATACTCCAACTTTGGAGAAAATAAGTAAATGCTCCTGCCACACCGATTAGTATTGCAAAGAATACAGTAATACTTGCTGCTGCAGGAATCTGGAAAAATTGTACATCCTGTAAAAAACCAATTGTAATTAGAAATAAAAATGCCGCAAATACAGAAAGTACTGCTGCAAAATGATGTCTTTTAAAAATATTCTCAATAAAATCTCTGGTATAGTGAGAAACATCTCTTGCTTTACGAACAGAGAAGGGCTTATCAAGATACCACTCCACTTTAATAATTTTCGATTCTGTTGGCGGAGACTCTCCGGGTTTCAGATGGGTAATATATTTTTGGGGGTTACTTATCACCGGCATCATCCGACGATAAATAGATCGATCGGCCCGGAAAAAATAAATAAACGAAATCGCAAGTATTAAAATTAACCCACACAAAAAACCTCCGGCAAGAAGTAAAAAATCTGATACCGAGATCAGTTCTTTGAAATGATCAAATTGCCAGGCCTTAAGAAAATAAAACACGAGAAAAAGAAAAGGAATAACAAAGTTATTAATGCAGTATTTCAGAAAGGGGTTAGTAGTAGCTGCTAAAAATTTAAAATGCCGGCTGAAAAGAATAAAGCTGGCGATGTTCCAGCTCATAATGAACATGCCTATGGAAATCCCGACTATACCTGCGCCTATGGTATTCACAGTACCCAGGTATTCCGGTGCCAGGTATAGTGAATCGGCACCAAACGTATGCATAAGAGTTCCATTAATTGTATTGAAGAGGATAAACCAAAAAATCAGTAATACCTGGTATTTTCTAAAATGCAGAAATAACAGCTGCACAGGAAATGAATAAAAAAAACCACGTAACCATGCTTTCATTAAAACAAGTGATCCCATTTTATGGGTTCTGCACTAAAATTAGTATTTAACCGGGGTTATATCAAGAAGGTATTATTTAGTTTTCAACAAGTATGCCATCCACAGCAGTGATAATAATAGCAGCATGGCAATCAGCTGATGAAACTGTGCTATCCACTCAAAAACTCCCCAATGATTGGCGAGAATTTTCAGGCTGGTAAGCACAGCAATAACACCTGATATTACCTGGGCTGAAACAAGTAATAGTGGCAGCCATTTTGTTGTAGAAAAAATATTTTTCCCTTTTAACTGATTAGCTTTCCACGTCCAGATACATATGAAAATAAAAAGTATATATGCTAACCCCCGATGAATAAAATGAATGGTAATTTTATTTTCGATAAGATTTAAAAATCCATCGGGCGAACGAAACATATTATGAGGTACTAATAAACCATTAATATCCGGCCAGGTGGGAGCTGCTATGGCTGCTTTATGCCCTGCCATCAAAGCGCCAAATATTAACTGCAGACCTAATATGGCAATTATTATCCAGGTAAATTTTTTTAATGATGTTCCAATTATAATTTTCTCTTTCGGAATCAGTAATTGCATGGCAAACCAAAACGTGTAACTTAATAATCCAAGAGCAAAAACAAAATGTAATGTCAGCTTTGTTGGTTTTACATAAATAGCATCCCCTTCAAGACCGCTGGCTACCATTATCCATCCAATGGCACCTTGTAAAGCCCCAAGAAGAAAAAGAATGATAAGAGGCTTTACCATTTCTGCTTTAAATTTTTTTTGAATGAAAAAAATTAAAAACGGAATAGCAAAAACAAAGCCGATCAACCTGGCCCAAAAACGATGAAACCATTCCCAAAAAAAAATAAATTTAAAATCGCTAAGTGTAAAATTAAAATTCAATAACTGGAATTGTGGAGTATGCTTATATTTTTCAAACTCCATAATCCATTGTTGCTCATTTAAAGGTGGCAGAGTTCCTGTAATAACATTCCATTCAGTTATTGAAAGCCCTGAACCGGTAAGCCGGGTGATACCCCCTAATAAAATCTGAACAATAAGCATTCCGACACCAATCAATAACCAAACTGCAACTGGCTTCGGAGATTTTTGTTCTAATATTTTGATCATAGCAGCGCAAAGGTAACCGCCAATATTTGGTGAAAATAATTTTTGTTCAATGATATTTATGAAATTGCACCGGGATGCTTAAACCATTTTACCAGGAAGAACTTCTTGAAGCCGGTTGTGATGAAGCTGGTCGGGGTTCTTTTGCCGGCCCGGTATTCGCCGCTGCTGTAATTCTTCCAAAAGACTTCTTTCATCCATTACTTAATGACTCAAAAAAACTGAACGTAAAACAAAGAGATGAATTAAGGCCCCTTATCGAAAAAGAGGCAATCAGCTTTTATGTTGCCAGTATAAGCCACCAGGAAATTGACCAGACTAATATTTTAAAATCATCCATAAAAGCAATGCATAATTCAATTGCCAAATTAATCCGGCAACCTGGTTTATTGCTTATTGATGGTAATCGGTTCGCAAAATATAATAGAATCCCGCATCGCTGTATTGTGAGAGGTGACGCTACCTATTCATCTATTGCTGCAGCCAGCATTCTTGCAAAAACTCACAGGGACGAATTAATGCTTCAACTGCATGAAGAATTTCCTCATTATCATTGGAATACCAACAAAGGATATGGTACAGAAGAACACCGAACAGCGATTAAAAAATTCGGATTGTGTAAATACCACAGGAAAAGCTTCAGGCTTTTGCCTGAACAGATGCCGCTTTTTTAGTTTTCAATTATTATCAAGTATCATTTAACAGACAATTATTATATATTCGGGTTTTAAAACTTTTCCAAAACTGACTGGTATGCAACTTAGGCCTATTCCTATAGTAAACAATATTTCACCTGAAGAATTCAGAACCGGCTATTTTGAAAAAAAATTGCCGGTTGTTATCAAAAATTTATCACATGAATGGCCGGCTTATACAAAATGGAATTGGGACTACTTTAAAAAACTTGTTGGAGATAAAAAAGTTCCCTTATATAATAATGTAAAAAGCGATGCTTACACTCCCATAAACAAAGCAGATGATTATAAAACTTTTGGCGAATACATAGATATGATAAGCAAAGGTCCGGCAGGCTGGAGAATTTTCCTGTTCAATATTTTTGATCATGCCCCCGATTTGATCAATGATTTTACATGGCCGGAACATTTGATGAAAGGATTTGTAAAAAAGTATCCGATGCTTTTTACCGGTGGTGCTACTTCCATTACACACATGCATTTTGATATTGATCTGTCACATATTCTGCATACCCAGTTTGCAGGTAGAAAAAAAGTGTTGATGTTCCCTTTTGAAGAACAACATAAACTTTATCGTAAACCATTTGAAGTCCTCTGCCTTGCAGACTTTTCTAATTATTATAAGAATAATGGCAAGCCGGATTATAAACAATTCCCTGCCTTGAAACTGGCTCAGGGATATGAGACAACATTGGAACATGGCGAAACTCTTTTTATGCCTGCTGGCTGGTGGCATCACATGGAATATCTTGATAGCGGATTTGCCATGAGTTTACGGGCTCTGCAGCCATCCCTGAGTGGCAAACTTAAAGGCGCCTGGAATTTATTAGGTATGCGAAGCATTGATACAATGATGAAAAAAACTGTTCCCGGTTGGTGGTATGAAAGAAAAAAAAGAAAAGTGTTTGAAAATGCAGAAAGAGAATTAAATACTATTCCGGTTCCTATTTAATCGTCCATACTTCATTTCCGCGTAATAATTTATCAAGATCATGAGGCTTTTTGGCAATAGCATCATTTATTTGTTCCTGCATTGCCTCTTCATAGCATTTACGATCGGTTTGATAAAATACTCCGAATGGTCTTGGTAAATGGCCCACTGCAGCAGGATTATCAAAAATGCGTACAAGTATCTGGGCTTTATAAATATCTCTTTCATCATGTATCCAAAGATCATCAGCACTGAATCCATCGCCAAGATTTACAACTTTAGGAGTAAAGCCATCCAGCCTGATGCCTTTTTCATTATTAGTTCCAAAAAGTAATGGCTTTCCTTGCTCAAGGAATAATGTTTCAGCAGCTTTAGAACTTTTTTCAGTGAATATTTCAAAAGCCCCATCGTTAAAGATGTTGCAGTTCTGGTATATTTCAAGGAATGAAGAACCTTTATGGGCATTGGCACGAAGTAACATAGCCTGAAGATGCTTGGGATCTCTATCCATCGTTCTGGCAACAAATGTAGCATCTGCTCCCAAAGCAAGAGCTAATGGATTAAATGGATGATCAATACTTCCGAATGGTGATGACTTGGTTATTTTATTTTCTTCGGATGTTGGCGAATATTGCCCCTTTGTCAAGCCATATATCTGATTATTGAAAAGTAATATGTTGACATCAAAATTGCGGCGTAATAAGTGAATGGTATGATTGCCACCAATACTCAAACTGTCCCCATCACCAGTAACAATCCAAACACTAAGCTCAGGTCTTGATGCTTTCAATCCGCTTGCAATAGCCGTTGCCCTTCCGTGAATAGAATGCATCCCGTATGTATTCATATAATATGGAAACCTGCTGCTACAGCCAATACCAGAAATAATTACAATATTTTCCCTGGGTATACCAAGCGTGGGCATTACTTTTTGCACTTGTGCAAGTATTGAATAATCTCCACAACCGGGGCACCAGCGTACTTCCTGGTCGGTTGCAAAATCCTTTGCTGTTAAAGCCGGAGCTGTTGTTACTTCACTCATATTTCAAGATTGGCTACAAATTTAAATATTCCTGTTAAAGAAACACTCAATAATTAATTTTCTGGTTGGGAAGCCAATACTTGATTATTGAGTATTAATAATTGTTTATTGAATGTTTTTCAATAATTCCTCCCAGTATTCCGCCGCCCGGCGGGTAGGGGAATTACAATGGTGCCACCTACAATATTGGCTACTGCAAATATTTCATACATCTGTTCGGTGGTTACTCCAAGTTCATGGCTTTTCTCCAGATGGTATTTTATACAATCATCACATCTCAGCACCATGCTGGCTACCAACCCAAGCATTTCTTTGGTTTTTTTGTCCAAGGCTCCATTTTCATATGTATTGGTGTCCAGGTTCCATAGGCGTTTAATCACCAGGTTATTTTTTCCAAGAATTACTTCATTCATTCTGGTGCGGTAATCGTTAAATTCTTTTACTAATGCAGGCATAAAAAAAATTATTATTAGCAAAACTAACAGATAGCTTCCAAAAAGGTTAAAAGTTGTTTTCCAATATCTGATTTCGTTATTTTGACAAAATTTTTATCAATGAATAAAAGCAGGAAACTCTGGATTATTATTGGAATGATTGTTTTTGTTCTTTCAGGGGTAGCAGCCACCTATCCTCCAAAGGATGAGCACAAAAATTTAAAAATATTATCTAAAAATATCAGTTACGAAAATCTGGATAAAGTAATGGATAATTTTAAGGACGCACTGGGCGTAAAATGTAATTTTTGCCACGTTAAACAAAAAGAGGATGAATCAAAATGGGATTTTGCAAGTGACGAGAAACCAGAAAAAGAAATTGCCCGAAAAATGATGAAAATGATGATGAGAATAAATAAAAAATATTTCAAGCATAAAGTATCTTATAACCCGGGTGAAGTCTTAACTGTAAGTTGTCAGACTTGCCATAATGGTAAACCGCGGCCTGAACCACAAGCGCCTAAGAAATAAATTTCATTTTTTTAACTGTCTGAAAAAACACCAATTCGATTTAGTATTCTTACTAAATCCAAAAGTGCTTTTGCTCGATTTTCCTATAAATCAGACCTTCGTTACACTTCCGGTCTGTCCATCATCGTTATCTCATCATATTGGTATATAAAATACCGGCCCTGTAAAATCCACTACTGATGAATTGGCATTATGCTATAGGTTTATTATCCACTTTAGCTTTATTTGCTCCGGTATTTATTATTCTGATATTCCGGCTTTTTCCCTATAAAAATTATCAGGCATTGTTTGTTTACTGTCTTCTGGGACTCATTTATAACCTGATGACAGAAACCCTGATAGTAGCTCCAAGGAATTTCGTAAGAACGTTTGGTATTATCAATAATCTGCTGGATGTTCCCTTGATGCTTTTATTTCTTATGATTTTCAGCACTTCCGTTGTAAAAACCAAAAGGTTGAAGTTATTTCTGGCAGCTTTCGTTTGCTTTGAATTAGGGGTTATGCTATTTAATGGGATTAGTGTAAAAACAATAACACTTGTAATGGGGCCCGGCCTGATTTTAATTTTTTCATTGGCACTTTATTTTTTTGTTACCCGTGTAAAACAAAGTTTTTTTCAATCAAAAGCGGTGAGTAAAGCCATTATTGCCTCAGCTATTTGTTTTGCTTATGGTTGCTTCGTTTTTATTTACATCATGCATTATGTGTTGGAGTTACCTGATGTTGCTGATATTTTTCTTATTTACTATATAGTAACAATAATTTATTGTTCTCTGCTATCCGTAGGATTGGTTAAAGAAAGCAAAAGGAAAAGAAAATTAGAAGAGCTTCTTATTACCCGTAAAGAGTTGCTCCGATTTTTTGCAGATGAAAAAAAACCGGCAACTTCACAAAAAGTAACCGGACAATTAAATTTAAATTAGGGAATTAATAGCAATACTTTTTTTCACTGATCATTTTGTCTGCAATTCTTCTTCTTGCTTCTTTACTATTAAATGGATCAGCCTTTGTAAATCTCTTTAAGCCCATCAGTATCATTTTTTGTTCGTCGCCATCAGCAAATGCATTTACCGCATCTTTGCCACTCTTGTTCACTCTGTCAGCAGCATCATAAAGATAAGTACGCATAATATCAATATAATGGCCACAACCGGCTTCGCCTTTCTGATCTGCCATCTTCATCACTCTTGACAATACACTTTCTGCATTGAAAGTTTCAATAGCCATATCAGCAATATTCATCATGACCTCCTGTTCACTTTCTATTTTCATCATCAGTTTTTGAACAGCAGCACCGGAAGTTATTAATATTGCTTTTTTCAGATTGGCGATCAGCTTTTTTTCTTTTGCAAACAATACATCCTCCTCTGTACCAAAGTCAGGTATGCTCATCAGCTCTTTTTGAACAGCCATGGCGGGTCCCATAAGATCCAGCCTTCCCTGCATAGCTCTCTTCAATGTCATATCCAATGTAAGCAACCTGTTAATTTCATTTGTTCCTTCATAAATTCTGTTGATGCGGCTATCACGGTAAGCTCTTGAAATATTATATTCCGCACTGAATCCATTGCCCCCGTGAATTTGAACACCCTCGTCAACAACATAATCCAATACTTCACTTCCATATACTTTCAAAATGGCACACTCAATAGCAAATTCCTCCGCACCACCAAGCAATGCTTCATTAAATGGTTTTCCTGCTGCCAGCAATTCGTTTTCCTTTTTGTCTATCCAGTTGGCTGTACGATATAAGGCACTTTCACCAGTGAAAATTTTAATTGCCATTTCAGCCAGTTTATGTTTTATAGCTCCAAAATTTGAGATAGGCTGTTTGAATTGTTCCCGGGTAATGGCATATTTTACAGAATTGGTAAGAGCTCTTTTTGAACCGCCAATAGCAGCGGCAGCCAATTTAAGTCTTCCGATATTTAAAATGTTGAAAGCAATTTTATGTCCTTTACCAATTTCACCCAGAAGGTTTTCAACAGGCACTTTGCAATCCTGAAAATATAATTGTACCGTAGAAGACCCTTTTATTCCCATTTTATGTTCTTCTGGTCCCTGGGTAAATCCTTCAGTACCTCTTTCAATCACAAACCCGGTGAATTTATCACCATCAACTTTGGCAAACACAGTATAGACATCAGCAAAACCTCCGTTAGTTATCCAGCATTTTTGTCCATTAAGTATATAGTATTTACCGTCCTCGCTGAGCCTGGCCGATGTTTTGGCGCCTAATGCATCGCTGCCGCTATTTGGTTCAGTTAATCCATACGCCCCTGCCCATTCTCCACTGATCAACTTCGGAATATATTTTAGCTTTTGTTCCGGTGTGCCGAAATATAAAATAGGTAATGTACCAATACCTGTATGGGCTGCAATGGCAACTGAGAAAGAATGCCCGGCACCAAGATATTCATTCACGATAGTGGATGTAACAAAATCTTTTCCTAAGCCTCCATATTCTTCGGGAAATGACACCGACAACAAACCCTGTTCTCCAGCTTTATGCAACAGGCTTTTCATCAAACCCGGTTCCAGATTATCAATGCGATCCAGGATAGGATAAATCTCTTTATCCAGAAACTGATCACATAGATCACGAATCATCAGTTGTTCCTCAACAAAATTTTCCGGTGTAAATGTTTCATACGGTGATGATTCTTTCACAAGCCATTCACCACCTTTGAGGGCTGCTGCTTGTTTTACTTCGGTACTCATAGTATTAAGTTTAGAAATTTAATTTTTATGTCCCCGGCTGTAAATCTACTATCATTGTCTGTTGCGCCTGCCTGCCGGTAGGCATGTCGCACTCTTGTACATTCGGCAATTCTATTCACCATTGACAATTGACTATTTCAAATTATCATACACAATCTGCAGCACTTCCTTACATACTTCTATCTTTTCCAGCGGTACTGTTTCCAACGCTTCGTTCAGTGTTTCTTCCGCCAAAATCATAGTTTGTTCCTGCATTTTCTGCGCCTGCTTTGTAAGAAATATTTTATTTATTCTTCTGTCATTTTCTGATGCCACTCTTTTTACCAGGTTAAGTTTTTCGAGATTATCTACCAACCGTGTAATACTTGGTTTATCACGAAACGTAGCATTACATAATTCCTGCTGACTCTTTCCATCCTCTTTCCATAAATGATACAATACACTCCACTGCTCGATCGTAAGCTTCAAACCCGCATCATTCAGTTTTTTCTGAAGCCGCCTGGCAATGGCCGTTGAAGCTTTGCCGGTAATAAAACTGTAGAGTTCACCTTTTTTAAATTGGTTGTTTGGCATATAGTTGTTTATACAACTATTCAAAATTAATCATATCCCTGGTATCCGCAAATAAATTTTTTATTAAAATTCTACCAGGATCGTATAATATTTCTTTCTCAAATTGTCATTGATTTCCGATGCTCCATTCAGCCTTGCTTTGATTAGATTTGTTGTTGAGTATATGTTCCTGCTTTATATTACTATAGTATTATTTGTAGTCTATTGTATTTTGATCCTTTTTTACCGGGCCATTTGGAATTCTGTTCCGGATTTTATTTCCTCTTTAGCTACTTCTTCCACCAATATTTCTGTAATAATTGCGGCAAGAAATGAAGAAGAAAACATCGGTAATCTTTTAATGTCGTTACAAAATCAATCCTATCCCCGGCATTTATTTGAAATCATAGTTGTGAATGATCATTCAACTGATAATACATTTGCCATTGTTAAAAAATTTTCTGACGTAATCCTCATAAACCTTGAAATAGTAAATATCAATTCCTACAAAAAGAAAGCAATTGAAACAGGTATTGCTGCAGCAAATGGAGATTTTATAATAACGACCGATGCTGATTGCAGGGTTCCTGTTCATTGGCTAAAAACACTAGCTTCATTTAAGGAAGAAAAGAAGGCTGTCTTTATCGCTGCGCCTGTTGTTTTTGAAAATGACGAATCGCTTTTTCAGATTTTTCAATCTTTAGACTTTCTCACTTTACAGGGAATCACTGCTGCTGCGGTTTATAAAAAATTTCACAATATGTGTAACGGTGCTAATCTTGCATATGAAAGAAAAGTTTTTTATGAAGTGGGTGGGTTTGCTGGTATTGACAATATTGCTTCCGGTGATGATATGCTGTTAATGCATAAAATCAGTTTGAAATATCCCGATAAAATTTTTTATCTGAAATCTAAAGATGCAATTGTCACTACACAACCGGCTAAATCATGGAAAGAATTTTTTAACCAGCGGATACGGTGGGCAAGTAAATCAACTCACTATGCTGATAAAAAAATTTTCGGTGTATTACTTCTTGTTTATCTTTTTAATCTTTCCCTTTTGGCATTGTTAGTAGCAGGATGCTGGATCCATTTTTTATGGCTGGGATTCGTTTGCCTGTTGATAGTAAAAACCACAATAGAATTTATATTTATCTACCCTGTTGCAAAATTTTTTAATAAACAAAAACTACTGAATTTATTTTTCTTTTTCCAACCCCTGCATATTTTGTACGTTGTTATCGCTGGTTGGCTGGGTCAATCTGGAAACGTTGAATGGAAGGGAAGACGGGTAAAATAACAATTACGGTTTTCTCGAATACCTGTATGTACCAGTAAATTTATTTGTGGAATTTGTTCGGGAAGTTACTGTAACCGTAGTGAGACAAAGAACACCTGCCGGTGTGCCGGTGATTGTAAAATTATTAACTGCAGTTGAAGAATTTTGCGTTGTTGTAAAAAAAACCGGAGCACCGGAACCATCATCTTTTTTTGCAGAAACATCAATTGTAACACCTTGGGGGGGCATAGTTGAAGTAATTGTAACAGTAAGAGGAAAATCAGTTTGCGGCGACGCAGGCTGTATGGAGCCTGCAGCAGGGTTAAGGGTAACGGCTAAAGTAGCTTCAGAGGGTGGAGGAGGAGTCTTTTTACATTTTCCGGCCACGCCAAAAACTATTGCCGAAGTAATAAAAGAATAAAACAAAAATTTTCTCATGATTAAATTGTTGATCGAAAATCTAAGATAAGATTATTTCAAATAGTGTTGAAAAAACACAAACCTCGGTCAGGTTATTTTTACAGACCTGTTAAAACTTTCATCAAGGGAAATAAAAGTTTCGGTCCGTTCAATTCCTTTAATTTTCTGGAGTTGATCATGCAAGACCATTTTTAATTCTTCAATATCGCGACAGGCAATCTCAGCAAACATGCTATAGTTTCCTGTAGTATAATTCAACCTGACAATTTCAGGCAACTTGTGCAGTTCTTTTGCCACAGCATCATACATAGAACTTTCTTTCAAATAGATGCCAATGAAAGCGATCACATCATACCCCAACTGCTTCAGATCAACACTGAACCTGGTACCTTTTACAATACCGGCATCCTGCAATTTTTTTATCCGTACATGAATAGTGCCCGCAGACACAAACAGCTTTTTTCCCAACTCTGCATAAGATATAGTAGCATCATTCATCATATGATGAATGATTTGCAGGTCCAATTTGTCAAGATTTAATTTGGATGCCATTTTATTAATCATTTTTTGAGTAAATATAATAAAAGACAATATTATTAAATACTATCTAATATTTTTAAATATATATTGAATTTTTTGGAACAAGTGACTGCGTTTATTTATTTTTGTTCCATCAAGCTCTTTTAATAGCTGATTATACTGTGGGGTGATGAAATTGCGAAAGCTTGGCAGACATGCCCTCTTGTCTCGAGGGTGGGGATAACAGGATAAACGTTGCATAACGCCGATCCCGAGACGTCGGGACCGACTGGGGTTGACCACCAGTAGGTTGAGAGTAGCACTCTCTATTCATTTGTACAACAGCTAACTGCCCCGTGGAGGTTCGAGCCCTCCCCCTACAGCAACTAATTTTTCTCATGTGATTTGATTTTTTGTGGTCCCGGCAATTCTGCCGGGACTTTTTTGTTTTAATACCTTTGCCGCCCATGGGTCAAAAAAAACTTTTGAGATTTGAAGAACTGAAGACTTTTTCCAATGTACTTCAATACCCGGAAGGAATGCAGGGTAAATGGAACGGATTTTTTCATAATGATCATCCCATTATTCTTGAACTGGCCTGTGGCAAAGGAGAATATACGGTTGGGCTTGCTGCATTATATCCTGAAAAAAATTTTATAGGCGTTGACCTGAAAGGAAACCGAATTTGGGTGGGTGCAAAAAAAGCTATTCAGCAACATCTTACTAATGCAGCATTTCTCAGAATTGAAATTGATAAAATTACTGAGTACTTTTTGCCTGCTGAAGTAGCGGATATCTGGATCACTTTTCCCGATCCGCAATTAAGGACCGGTAAAGCAAAAAAACGATTAACGCATCCAAAATTTTTAAGATTGTATAATCAAATTCTTCAACCAGGGGGATTTATACACCTGAAAACAGACAGCCCTGTATTGTATGATTTTACAAAATCAGTGATTGAAAAATATGGCTGTGTTCTGCACGAAGATTTAAACGATGCCTACGGCAATAATGAAATTTCCAATGATCTTAAAATAAAAACTCATTATGAACTATTGGATATTGCCGGCAGTAATAAAATCCACTATCTGAAATTTTCATTGCCTTCTGTTTTACCCAAAAAAGAGAACGATAAAGAGTTTCAACAATTTTTAAAGGAGCATGAAGCAAAAAGAATTAACTGAGTGTATTCATTATTATTTTAATGAAGAAGGCAACCTGGTATTTACCCGGCAGTATCATCTTGAAAAAGGATTTTGCTGCGGCTTAGGTTGTTTGCATTGCCCTTATTATGAAAATGTTCCGGAGCCAAGACATACTGATTTGATAGTTACGAATACAAAAAAAGAAAAATCATAATTTCACTCCATGCCTTCATCAAAGAAATCTTCTCATAAATCTGCTTTACCGGCAGGCAGGTTAAAATCAGTAAAGCCATCCGGTAAAAAAGATGAAAGCTTTTTTGAACTGGTATTTGAAGTAGCAAGACAAATACCTAAAGGAAGAGTAACATCCTATGGCGCTATTGCTGTCTGCCTCGGCACTAAATCATCTGCACGCATGGTAGGCTGGGCCATGAATGGCGCAGGAAGAATAAGACCAAAAGTTCCGGCACATCGTGTAGTAAACCGGATTGGTATGCTCACCGGTAAACATCATTTCTCTCCCCCAGGAGAAATGGAAAAGTTATTGAAGAAAGAAGGTATCAAAGTTAAGAAAGATCGGGTCGTGGATTTTGAAAAACTGTTTTGGAATCCGGCAGAAGAACTTGGATTCTGATTTCCTATTAAAATTTTAGAACTAATATATATGAAGCAGTCTCCTGGACCAACTGCAATGAGTACAAAACCGGGAACTATTATTTCGTTAGTCTGAATTATTTAATATTGAAGCCCCCTGAGAACTGCCATAGAAAAAGAAAATTTTTTTCCGGTATTTTGCCCGATACTGCATATAAATTTCTTTTGCGGTTTGTTTCCCTTCTTTACCAAAGCATAATATCACCACAGTACCCCCGCTGCCGCCACCTGTAACTCTGGCACCATATACTCCGGAAGCTGTCCCTGCATCTTTTATCATGTTTACTATTTCATCGGTATTGTTATTGCCCAGCCCTATTGAACTGTAGCCGGTATGACTTTGATACATTAATTCCCCAAGATGTATCAACGTACTGATCTTATCAGGGGATTTTGAGAACTCCGTTAATTGCTTCAGAAAACTATTCACTCTGTAATTTTCAAATACAGGATGTGCCACACATCTTTTTACCTGATATGCTTTTTCAGGATCAATTACTGTTGCCTCATCAATGGAAATTCCAAAGCTTTGAATAAAATCTTTTCCGCTGATTAAATCCGGTAGAAGTTTTTCATATTTATTTTCAAAATCATTCACAGAGATATTAGCGAGGTAACCTTTGTATGGCAAATGCATCCGGTTATTGTTATTTTTCGCTTCTTGTAATTCCTCTAAAGATATTCCCATGTGTTTCGCAATGATAGTAAAGCCCATGAACGCTGCAGCTCTTACATCACTGTACGAGGCACCGCTTACTGCATGGCGGATGCCGCTGTCAATTCCACAAAACCTGATTTTTGGTGGAAAATGAACCGGTTCCATAACTGTGCAGGGTTGGCAGATAAGAGGAAGTAATTTTTTCTTTTGTCCAAGTTCTACTGTAAGCTGATCCATAAGACCACAAGGCGCCCCGACCACAATATTCTCTACCTGCTGAGCTAAAATTGCCAGCTCGGTAGAATTGATAGACAGATTATATGCTTTGCAAATAGCATGCATCGTGGCTACTTCCAATGCGGCTGAAGAAGAAACACCTTTGCCAATAGGAATAGTTGATGAAATATGGATAGTGGCCCCGGCTGTACTCAGTCTTTTTTTCTTTTGAAGAATAAGAAAACAGCCAATGATATAGGATGCCCAGTCTCCGCCCGGAAGTGAATGGATAATTTTTCCTGCTTTCTTTAGCTCTTTATCCCTGATAGTTTCATAATCTATCAAAAAAAATCTGGAATCATTTTTACCTGTCTCTGATTTAATTTTGATTTTATTGTCTGTTCTTTTTTGAAGTGAAATAGTGGTGGTTTGTTTTACAGGCATCTGAAGCAAAAGCGATCCGCTGTAATCGGCGATACCTCCCATTACGTCGAGGCGTCCCGGTGATGAAGCATAATAAACCGGTATATCTTCAGCAAAATCTCCCATACTTATAAAATAATTTTTCTTAGTTCAGCCGCTTTTTCTTCTGGCATCGTATCGGCCATAAAAGTATCGGCACCGGTTTCCGGCCCAGCAAGAAATTTTGGTAACCCGGGCTGACGTAACGGCGGACAAATAATTAAATGCATATGATAATCTTCATAGTTACCGGCATCCACAGGCGCCTGCGCAAAAGCCATCACATACGGAAAGCTGGATTTAAAATTGGCATCAAATTTTTTTGTTACCGTTTGAAACACTTCTGCTAATCCAAACAGTTCTTCATCATTCATAGTAGCAAGAGTAGCATGTCGCTTCTTCGGAAAAACATAAGTCTCATAAGCAAACCTTGCAAAAAAAGGAACGAAGGCAATTGCGTTTTTATTTTCTGCGATAATCCTGATTTCATCTTTTTGCTCAGCTTCAATAATATTCTGAAAAATATTTTGCTTCTTTTCTTTCCTGTATTGTTCTGTTGCCAGCAATTCTTTTTGCACCACATTAAATACAAAATCGGTGGAATATATCTGGCAGTGCGGATGAGGATTGGATACGCCGACTATCTCTCCTTTGTTTTCGAAAATCAAAACAGATTTTATTTTATCGTGTTTGAGAAAAAAGATCATTTCACTTCGCAATGCCTGAAAAACTTTAGCGGCCTGCTCCCTACTCACATCAGAGAGAGTAACATTATGCCGCGGATCATAACACAGCACTCGTGCAATTCCTTCTGCCTTACTTCTTTTATAAAGCCCGTTATGCAATAAAGCCAGGGATTCATCTATCACAGGAGAATGTAACCCCACCACCGGATGATCATTATCAAAAATGAAAACATCTTTGTAATCAGGATTTACTAATCCGCTTACTCTTGTATTGCCGGGGCAGAGATAGCATTCCGGATCATATTCCGGAAAAACAGGTTTATTTTCTTTAATATCAAAATTCCATGGCCGGTAATTGCGATGAGCCGCATACACAACCCATTCCCTTCGCAGCGGGTGCCATCGTTTTTCCCATTGACCCTTATATGCTTTATCATTCTGCATCCGCTAAATTAATTTTTCAAAACAAAATATCCCCGGCCAATAACAACCGATAATTTCTTCCAAGTTAATTCCGGAAAACTAAAACTATTTTCAGTAAAAAAGATTGTGTCCGGGCAATATTTGATCAGGAGTAATAAGGACTGATTAAAAAATACACCAACACCCCGGTAATGGCTACATACAACCAAATGGGCCAGGTAATTCTTGCTATTTTTTTATGCTTTGCATATTCGCCAATCAATGAACGGTAGGCGGTGAATAAAATAAATGGAAGAATAATTGCTGCCAGAAGTATGTGTGTTCCCAATATAAAAAAGTAGATGTACCGAATGGTTCCCTGGCCTCCAAACTTTGTTTCTACTGAAAATAAATGATGGCATATATAACTGATAAGAAAAAGACAAGAAAGAGATATGGCAGAAAACATGATGCGCTTATGAAGAATATATTTTTTGTTCTTCACTGCTATAAGACCTGCCAGTAGCAAAACCGTAACAACAGAATTGATCGCTGCGTTGATCTTTGCAAAAATATGTACATCAAACCCCATGTCTGCATTCAGCTTTACCCGGCTAAGAACTATCACTGCAACAAAAACCAAAGCCGAAACAAAGATGATAACTGTCTTTGCTTTTTTGTCATTCCTTTTCCAAACTGCTGGCAGCATATTTACCGATTTTTAAATTTGCGAATCAGTACAAAAAATATTCCAAGCCCTGCCAATGTCAATAAAAAAACCACTGCAATAAGATCCAATTCATCTGCAAGAAAACTTTTTCTCTTCCTGTCTTTTTCCAGTGAAATCAAAACAATGTCTTCAGAAAGTTGTGCTATGGAACTTGAATCCAGTCCATGATAATATCCGCGAATTATTCTGTCCCTATCAATCAGCACAAACCGATCGGTATGAATAAACGAAGTATCCACTCCATTCCCATCTACTAATCCGAGTTTCATTTCATTTATGCTCAGGTCATATATTTCTTTTTTATTGCCGGTAAGCAGCCACCAGTTTACAGAATTTACCTGAAAACGATCAGCCCATTTTTTTAATGCTGCAACCGAATCCCGTTCTGGGTCAATGCTGAATGAAAGAAACTGCACATAATCGGCAGTACGGTCACCTACTTTTTCCGATTTCTTTACCGATTCCTGCAACCATTTCATCATTCCGGTAAGCCTTGGACAAATAGTTGGGCAGTGAGTAAAGAAAAAATCTGCAACTATTATTTTCCCTGTAGAATCCTTCATCATATCCTTCCAGCTCACCTTTTCTCCCAACTGATTAGTAAGTGCGATATCCGGAAGCCTGTGCCAGACTGTGTCAGTTATTATTTTCCCCTTCACTTTTTTTGTTGTAACGGAATCAGGATAGAAACGGGGCGGCATGTTTACTGCATCATCACTCATCTTTTTTATGATAAAATAACATACCAATGGAAATATCAGCGCCAACAATAATGCATATAAAGCTGTTTTGTTCAAAATATTTTCTTTAGATAAAAAACCATCCCGAGGCCTCGGGATGGTTTCAGGTTGTTAAAAAATCTTTGTCTTTCTTCCTCTCAATGACTGGCTTCCGTTTTCTTTTCCACTGCTGTACGTTCCTGGAAATGTTTGTCGTATTTATTCCTGAGATTTTTATAAGAATTACCATCCCACAAAAAAGCAGTGATAAACCATATAAACAACATCAGTGGTACCACAATAGTCAGCATCATATTTCTTATTTCATCACCAAGATGCATAAAGATAGAAACGATATAAAATGCTTTAGCAAGTGAAAGAATAACAATTGTTCCTTTTATGCCCAGAACAAGTGCATGACTGTAATCCGGATTTTTGTGAATGAAATAAATAGTAAACCCCAATGACAGCTCGATAATTGTAATGATCAGCAGCACCCAGAATGTTTTCCATATCCGTTTTACATTTTCCGGGCCTGGAGTATCATGATGAAAAGTGATTTCGGCCGCTATAGTCTGATGTTCCATATTTCCGATATTTTCTTTTTATGATAAAATCATTTTAAATATTAAACAAGATAAAAGCACAAGAACACAAACACCCAAACCAGATCTACAAAATGCCAGTATAAACCTGCTTTTTCAATCATCAGGTAATGTCCCTTCTTGTCAAACACGCCTTTTATAGTCATGATGAGCATAATGATATTGATTATAACACCGGAGAATACATGAAAGCCATGAAACCCTGTAATGCCATAGAAATAACCGCCAAAAGCGATTGGTCCTTTTTCACGTATATGCATTTCAGCCACATTGATCATCCCTATCAGTTTTTCCTGCGTCAATCCCAATAATTGCCCATGAGACATTTCAGCGTGATGTTCATGTACAAGACTAACTAAAGTTTCGTGTGATGAATTTTTTAATGCATCCATTACAGCGCTTCCTTCCACTAATCTTCCCCATGAATTTCCCCGCATGGTTTGGCCAACTAATTCAATTTTCCCATCCACTAACACTGCATGTTCACCGGTTATCAGATGGTGCCATTCCCATGCCTGGCACAGTAGAAAAGCAATTCCACCAATAATGGTCCAAAACATCCATTTGATAACTCCATTTTTGTTGCCCCGATGGCCCTCATGCACAGCCAATACCATGGTAACAGAGCTCATGATCAGAATGAACGTCATCACACTTACAAAAGCTAATGGAAGATTGGTGTGACCTGCTCCGGGAAAAGCATTAAATACCACGTTCGGATCGGGCCAGAAATTTTGAGAAAAACGAATGGACCCATAGGAGATTAAAAATGCACCAAATGTGAAAGTATCACTCATCAGGAAGTACCACATCATCAGTTTTCCATACTCCAGATTGAAGGGGCTTTTACCCCCACTCCACCATTTGGTTTGATGCGTTGTTGCTGTTGAAGACATGTTAGAAATTTATATTTTACTTGTCAATTTTTTTGTTGCTGACTTTATTATTTCTTATCAGCTTATCTGATCCAAAGAAAAAACACCATCAGGTAAATCCATAGTGCATCTACAAAATGCCAGTATGTAGCTGCTACTTCTATCCCCGTACTTGAATAGGTTTTTGTGTTGCTGAATAATGCTTTGGCTACCATAACGATCAATACAATTGCTCCTCCAAAAACATGTAATGCATGTAAACCAAAAATTACATACAAAAACTGCCCCGCACCCACTACACCTTCAAACTGAATACCGTTGTTCCAGAGTTGCTGAAATCCCATCCACTGCAGAATAATAAAAATGACTCCTAAAAAAGCAGTTACTGAAATCAGCAGCCGGTAACGATTCATTTCCCTCTGTTTAAAAGAACGCAATGCCATTTGTATCGTAAGGCTGCTCAACAATATTGTACCAGTTGAGAACCAAAATATCTGCGGCATTTTTATATCCTCCCAGTTTGCCTGATTGCTTTTGACAATATAGGCACTGGTCAGTCCGGCAAACATCATCAATATGCTGCCGATGGCCACCCACAAAATGAACTTATGCGGATGAAGTTTTTTACCCTTTTCTCTTAAAGAAGAATTTGGGTTTTCAATTTTTAAATCTGATACCACTTATTCTTAAAATATTTTTATTACAATTTATCAAAAAGCAAAGCCAGCAATATTACCGGCAAATAAATATAACTGCTAAACATGATTCTTCTTGCCGATTTTACTTCCATATCCCGATACAATCTTACACATTGCAATACCATAAACAAATTAGCCACTGTTACAATAATCAAACTAACCAATCCACTCATCCCGATGAAATAAGGAATTACTCCAACCGGAATCAATAACAAAGAATATATCACCGCCTGCAAAGCCGTAAATTTTGTTGGACCTTTTTCACTGGGCAAAAGCTTGAATCCTGCCAGGCTGTAATCCTTATGGGCAATCCAGGCTATGGCCCAAAAATGCGGAAACTGCCAAAGAAACTGAAGCGCAAATAATACCCAGCCTCCTATTGATAACTTTTCATCTCCCGCAGCCCAGCCAATCAGGCAAGGTAAAGCTCCCGGAAATGCACCCACCAGTACTGCAATGGCATTTACTTTTTTCAACGGTGTATAAATAAATGCGTACAGAAACAAACTGAAAAATGCAAGACCTGCCGATTGCCAGTTAAAAAAATATCCAAGAATAAATATACCTGCGGTTCCGGTAATTACTGCAAATATCCAGCCTTCCGTAACACTCATTCTTCCCGCTGCTACCGGACGGTTCGATGTCCGTTTCATTATTGCATCGGTGTTTTTTTCCACTACCTGGTTTATTGCGTTGGCACTGCCGGTAACCAATAAGCCACCTAAGGCCAGCAGAATTGTCATTTGCAATGGGTTTACAAATTTTTCCCGTAGCTCAGGCACCAATAAAAAACTAAGTACACTGGAAAAAACCACCATGATGCTAAGTGAGGGCTTAATAAGCTTCAGGTAATCTTTAATCTTATTACCAATATTTAAAGAACTATTTATATCACTGCTCATTTTACATTACCTCCGGATATCCCCAAGGGGAATTTATTGAGCCTAATGATCTTTACTCTCGTCAGCTCCAATAGGTTCTGTTTGTGGAATAAAATCTCTTCCATCTTTACTATAATCATAGGCCCAACGATGCACTTCAGGAATTTCACCAACCCAGTTGCCGTGCCCCGGGTTAATTGGTGTTGTCCATTCCAATGTATTTGAACCCCACGGATTTTGTGTTCTAACTTTTCTTCCTTTGAAAATAGAATAAAAGAAATTGAAAATAAACATCAATTGCATTGCAAATACAATCATTGAAACGATGGTTATCATTTTGTTCAGATCGTCAAACTTGTTGAAGTTGTGCCAGCCTCTCAGATCTAAATAACGTCGTGGTACTCCAGCAAGGCCTTCATAGTGCATTGGCCAGAAGATAAGATAAGCGCCGATGATAGTTACCCAGAAATGAATATAGCCAAGCGTATTATTCAGGTATCTGCCAAACATTTTCGGGAACCAGTGATAAATACCGGCAAACATTCCAAACATAGAAGCAACACCCATTACAATATGGAAGTGGGCTACTACAAACTTTGTATCATGCAGGTGAATGTCAATTGTTGAATTGCCGAGGAACAAACCGGTTAATCCACCGGAGATAAATAAACTTACAAAACCAATAGCAAACAACATTCCCGGAGTAAACCGGATATTTCCTTTCCATAATGTAGTTAACCAGTTAAATACTTTAATAGCGGATGGTACTGCAATCAATAAGGTGAGTAATACAAAAACAGATCCAAGGAATGGATTTAAGCCGGTAACAAACATATGGTGTGCCCAAACAAGAAATGCAAGAATACAGATGGCGAATAATGATCCTATCATCGCCATATAACCAAAGATGGGTTTTCTTGAGTTCACACTTAATATTTCTGATACCATTCCCATTGCAGGCAACAAAATGATATATACTTCCGGGTGACCGAGGAACCAAAACAGGTGTTGGAATAAGATAGCGCTACCTCCTTCATTTGGAAGAATATGCCCGTTAACAACAATATCACTCAGGTAAAAACTGGTTCCGAGATTTCTATCAAATAATAAAAGAATTGCTCCTGAAAGAAGGACAGGGAAGGATAATACTCCGAGAATAGCCGTAAACAAAATAGCCCACATAGTAAGTGGCATTCTTGTCATACTCATACCTTTTGTACGCATGTTAAGTATCGTAGTAATATAATTCAAACCACCCAATAAAGAAGATACAATAAACAATGCCATACTGATTAACCATAAATCCATTCCGATCTTGGATCCATCACCGGCTTCATGCAATGCACTGAGTGGGGGATATATTGTCCATCCCCCCGCAGCGGGCCCTGTATGAACAAATAAAGAAGCAAACATGATCACACTGGCAATAAAGAAAAACCAATAGGAAAGCATGTTTAAAAAAGGTGAGGCCATATCTCTTGCGCCAATCTGGAGAGGAATGAGCAGGTTCGCAAATGTTCCGCTCAGTCCCGCCGTTAATACAAAAAATACCAGTACTGTTCCATGTATGGTAACAAGAGCATAATAAAATTCGGGTTGTATTACTCCTCCTTTTGCCCAATGCCCAAAAAATGTTTCAAGAATAGGAAAAGTTTGATCAGGAAAACCTAACTGTAAACGAAAGAGGACGGAAAACAAACCGCCTATCACTCCCCAGATAATTCCTGTAATCAGAAATTGTTTGCCAATGGTTTTATGATCCTGGCTGAAAATATATTTTGTAATAAATGACTGATGGTGATGTGCATGGTGTTCATCATGATGTACATCATCATGACTGATCACATTTGCGTGTCCATGCATAATTGCTTCGTTACTCATAATATTGTTTTTTAGATGACCTTAATGGTTATCAAAAAATAACTTATTTTTTTTGTGGCATTACAGCCGCAATAGTTTTTACAGTATCAGCTTTTGCTTTCATTGCATCTGGATCTTTTTCGGGAAAAGCCGCGTAGTACTTTGGTTTCTTAGCTACCATCCAACGGTCAAATTCTTCCTGTGTCTCTACTACAATTGTTCCCCTCATACTGAAATGCCCTTTTCCGCACATCTGATCGCAGGAAATTTCATAAACAAATTCCGGATCATTCATTTCTTTCTTCATTTGCAGGGTGGTTTTTGTAGGAGTGAACCAGATGCTTGTTGGCGTACCCGGTACTGCATCCATCTTCATACGGAATTGAGCAAGGCCTACATCATGAATGACATCTTTTGAATTGATCACCAATTTTACAGGTTTGTTTACCACCAGGTGCATATCTTCTCCACTTACATATATGTCGTCATGATTGGCGGGATCATCCCATAACTGACCAAGCGGGTTATTATTGGCTTCATTGATTTCTTTAAAATATTTTTTTCCTAATATTTTGTCTTTGCCGGGATAACGGAATTCCCATTTGAACTGGCTGCCTGTTACTTCTACCACCATTGCATTTCCCGGCGCCTCACTGGTAATTCTGAACCAGTAAAACAAACCAAAGCCCACCATCACTGTTAATACAATGGCGGGAATAACCGTCCAGATCACTTCCAACTTATTATTATGAGGAAAATAAAATGCTTTTCTGGTATCTGAAGCCTGGTATTTATAAGAAAACCAGAATAATAAAGTCTGGGTAATAACAAACACGATTCCGGTAATAATCAGGGTAATTTTCATCATCATATCTACATCCACTCCATGATCAGATGCTGATGAGCCCATTTGAAGAATTTTGCCGCCTAATCTTTCATTGCAATAATATACACCTATCATACCCCCGATAAGGAATACCAGTAATAAAAATGCATTGATCCGGTTATTCTGCTTCCTTGATTTTTCCTCGCCACGCATTACCGAGACATATTCACTTGCTTTGGCAATCTGAAAAGTAATCAGAAAGCCAAGTAACAGGATCACAACAATGAAAAGGGTTTGCATATTTTTTTATTCAGTTATTTATATTTTTTTTCCGGCTTCAAACATCTGAAATATTAAGCCATGTTCTACGTGTGATGTATAACACTTTCTTTAAAAAACGGATGGTTTATTGGCACCATCGGATTCCTTGATAAAGTTCTTCCTGTTACAAACATAATCAGCCCAACAAATCCAAGACCTATTCCCATATCATACATCATCATCGGCACATGATCTCCCGATGGTCCCGGATGAACCATCTGGAAGAAATCGAGCCAATGACCAAATATGATAAGCACTGCCAGTAAAGTAACTGTTGTATAATTTCTTTTTGCCCCCCGCTTCATCAATAATAAAAGAGGAGCAAGGAAATTGATAATTATATTCAAAAAGAAAATACCGCGATACACTCCCTCTACCCTGGGTTCAAAATATTTAGTTTCTTCGGGCTGGTTACTGTACCATATCAGCATATACTGACTAAACCAGAGATAAGTCCAGAATACGGAAAAAGCAAACATGAATTTTCCCAGGTCATGCAGGTGTTCTTCATTGGTATACTCCAGGTAACCTTTATTCTTCAGGTAAATAACAAAAAGAGCAATTAATGCCATGCCTGATACAAAAGTGCTGGCAAATGTGTACCAGCTATACATTGTACTGTACCAATGGGCATCAATGCTCATCAGCCATAGCCATGGAATAGTTGACATGACGGTTAATGCAAATACAATCATAAATAGAGCAGCCCAAACAGTATTTTTCCAAATAAACTTCTTTCCTTCTTCTACTTCCATATGACCTTTATCTGTGCTTATTGAAAAATCTCTTATTTTTTTACCCAGGATCCACCAAAGGAAAATGGTAAGCAAGGTCCAGATGGTGAAAAATTTCTTATTCAGGAATCCTGATTTATATTGTAAAATTTCATCCAGGTGTTTTTCGTCCGTCCACTGATAAATAACATGATCTCCTCCAAAAACGATAGCAAGTAAAATGGCAGCACTAATAATGCCGATTACAGGAACAACGGATGCAATGGCTTCAGGAACTCTTCTGAAACTCATTGGCCATCCTCCCCATGCCAGTATGGTAGCACAAATAAAAAACATAGAAGCATTCACTACCAGCAAAAAGAATACACTGTTTTGCAAAAGGCTTGCCCAAAAACGAGCTCTTTCATGTTCATCATTGCTTGATCCATGAGTTACATATAGCAAAATGATGGATACAAGTCCCACTGCCATCAGAGCATAAGACCACAACTTGTATCGTTGAGGTATTACAAAATGTTCGCGAATAGACATCAGTTATCTTTTATCGTTCTTAAAAAATATTTTACTTTTTTACAGCAGCGCTTTCAGTAGCCGGTTTTGCAGCACTTGCTGATGCACTTTGCTTTTCTTTTATATAATGAATGATCATCCAGCGTTGTTTTGTACTTAACTGAGATGCATAACTGCCCATAGCCCGGATACCATAGGTTACCGAATGAAACATGGTTCCTTCTGGCATTGCTGTATATTTTACATCGCCAGCAAGGTTAGCAGGCTTTGCGGCAAAAGGACCATTTCCATCTTTATATAAAGGACCGTTACCGTCCAGCTTTTCTCCATGACATATTCCACAGTTTACAAGATAAAGTCTCGCAGCTTCCAGATAATCTTTTGCTTCAAGTGACGGCAAAGGATTTTTCACATTGGCTGAATTAGCATACCCAAGAGAATCATTTTTATAAGGATATGCAGGCAGGTCTTCACGGGCAATGGTGCCTTCTACCGGAGTCCCATTATAGTTTATCCCTTTATCTTTCAGATTTTGTGTAGAAGCATATGTCTCATAAGCCCGGCTATAAGACATGTCCGGCATATAAGCTTTTCCTGTATCCCGTTTGCCGTTTCTGCAACCCGTCATTACCATCCCGCTGATTAAAACACCTGTTATGATTACAATTTTTTTCATCCTTAATTTTTTTCTGTTTTATACAGCTGCCACTTCAGTTTTCTTATCAAAAACTTTTATTTCCTTATCATATCGCCCCAACCACCATTGGGTTTCTCTATAATCCACTTTCACATTTTTTGCTCCAAGAGTTTGTAAAAATGCTACTGCTTCTGTTTCATTTGTTTTTTCTGTACACTCAAACGCCATGATGAAAAGATCATCAGTAGACCGAAGGTTAAAGTGATCTTTTTTTACAAATGGCGCCAACTGGCACAGGTAACAAAAAGTTAGTACCATTCCTACAGATGAAAACAAAACAGTCAGCTCGAATGTGATCGGTATCCATGCCGGTAAAGAAAAGAATGGCTTACCACCAAAATTCAATGGCCAGTCATACGTTAGTGCCCATGAAATGAATCCCAGCGCAGTAGCAGTTCCGGTAATGGCGTAAATAAAACCGGCTGTATGCAAACTGGTATCGCGAAGACCCATAGTACTATCCAAACCATGAATAGGAAATGGAGTATATACATCATGAATTTTATATCCTGTTTTGCGAACTTTTTTTACTGCAGGAAATAATACCGCTTCATCATCAAAACTGCCTACTATAAATTTTTTAACACTCATACTCTAAATCCCTAAAGAGACTTTTAGTTAAATAATAATTTTTCAAAAAACATTTTTCTCCCATTTCCTCTTTAGGGGCAGGGGTTTATGCTCCATGATCATGAGAATGCACTTCGGCAAACTCTTCAGCCGGCTGAACTTCCAACTCACCCATTTTTGATTTATAAACATCCCCGGTTCTTTTCAATATATGTTTAATCTCTGCTAACGCAACTACCGGGAAGAATTTTGCAAAAAGAAAATAACAGGTAAAGAATAAACCAAATGTTCCCATGTAAAATCCTACTTCCCAGATTGTGGGTCGATAATAAGTACTCCATGCAGATGGCAAATAATCCCGATAAACAGAAGTAACAATGATCACAAATCGTTCGAACCACATTCCGATATTTATCAGTATCGACATAAAGAAAGTCAACGTCAGACTTGTGCGCATTTTCTTTATCCAGAAAATTTGTGGAGATAAAACATTACATCCCATCATAATCCAGTAGGCCCATCCATAGGGGCTGCTCAGGTTCAGGCGATTTTGCATAAAGGCAAATCCTTCATATTTGTTGGCGCCATACCAGGAGATGAACAATTCCGTTAGATAAGCAATACCCACAATTGAACCTGTAAGTACAATCACCTTATTCATCACCTGAATATGCTCAATCGTGATGTATTGTTCAAGACTCAAAACTTTTCTGGTTACCACTAATAATGTTTGTACCATGGCAAAACCTGAGAAGATAGCTCCCGCAACAAAGTAAGGGGGAAAGATTGTAGTGTGCCATCCCGGAACTACTGAAGTGGCAAAATCAAAAGATACTATCGTGTGTACCGACAATACAAGCGGCGTACTTAAACCCGCAAGCACTAATGAAAGTGCCTCATGACGTTGCCAATGCTTGGTACTTCCTGTCCAGCCAAATGCAGTAATGCCGTAAAATAATTTTCTCCATTTCTTTTTTGCACGGTCACGCAGTGTAGCCACATCAGGAATCAAACCACTGTACCAGAATAAAAGTGATACAGTAAAATAAGTTGAGATCGCAAACACATCCCAAAGAAGCGGTGAGTTAAAATTTACCCACAAAGGGCCCCTTGTGTTTGGATAAGGTAAAACGAAAAATGCATCCCATACACGGCCCATGTGCCAGATCGGAAACTGTCCGGCACACATGACTGCAAAAATTGTCATTGCCTCAGCTGCACGGTTTACTCCTGTTCTCCAACCCTGGCGGAATAATAATAGGATAGCAGAAATCAATGTACCCGCATGACCAATACCGATCCACCAAACAAAGTTGGTAATATCCCAACCCCATCCTACAGTTTTATTCAGATTCCATTGACCTACACCATAAGTTACCTCCATGGTAACGGAAACAATACCGAAAAGTAAGAATGCCACAGAAATAATAAACCCGATCCACCATGCACGGGAAGGTCTCGCTTCTACCGGCCGGCAGATATCTTCTGTTATCTGGTGATAGTTTTTGTCACCCTCCACCAGTGGTACCCTTACCTGTGATTCATATCTTATTAATCCCATATCGTTTTATTTGTCACCCTGAGCTTGTCGAAGGGTTATTTTTATTTAGTCAACTTTTTCTTTTCTATTCAGCTTCTGTTGTGTCACTCACTTGTACTTTCTGTTCCTTACTCGCCATTCACATCACTTTACTTCTTCTGTTTTTTTCTCTTCTGCCTTTCCTTTTTCTTCATAATGTCCGCTTTCAATCACTTCGTCAGTATTCCTGATCTTCGCCAGGTAATTTACATTAGGTAATGTATGAACCTGTTCAATGACATAGAACAGCCTTTGTTCATTTTCTTCTCTTGTTTTTTTAATACGGCTTTCTTTATCATGAACATTTCCGAAAACAATTGCATCAGTAGGGCAAGCTGTCATACAAGCCGTTTTAGCATCGCCATCCGCCAGCACTCTGTCTTCTTTCTTTGCTTTCAGTTTGGATTCCTGCAAGCGCTGAACACAGAAGGAACATTTTTCAATCACTCCTCTTGAACGAACAGTCACATCGGGGTTCAGTACCATTCTTGTTAAATCTTCATTCATCTGTTCAATAATAGGATCTAACTTACCAACCAGTTTTTGATCTCTGTTGTTAGGGAAGCTGTCTGCACCGGTATAGTCAGCCCAGTTGAAACGTCGCACTTTATAAGGACAGTTATTGGCACAATATCTTGTACCGATACAACGGTTATAAGTCATTTGATTCAGTCCTTCTGAGCTATGGTTGGTAGCTGCTACAGGGCAAACATTTTCACAAGGTGCATTATCACAATGCTGGCAAAGCATTGGCTGAAACACCACTGACTTAAGATCATCAGGATTTTTTTCATCACTTACAAAGTAACGGTCAATACGTAACCAGTGCATATCATGAAAACGGGCAACTTCACTTTTTCCAACAACTGGGACATTATTTTCTGCATGACAAGCAACTACACAGGCGCCACAAGCCACACAACTGTTCATATCAATACTCATTCCCCATTTCAAACCTGGTTGA
>JAHEZE010000017.1 GCA_023251235.1 Sphingobacteriales bacterium
TCATCAGGACAGGTCATTTTTTTCATTCCTTCCCGGTAGTTCGGATTCATTCCGGAACTACCGGGATCAGGAAAGAATGTTTCCGGATCAGAAACATTACAACGGGTGGTGGATAAGGGTTTTTTCATAGGTGGCTAATTATTTTATACAGATAAGAACTTTTTTTCTTTTGTAATTGCTGAAACGAAGTACGTATAGCGAAGTGTTGCAAAAAATAGAGTCTTCACTTAATCATAAGTCATCATTGTTTTGCGGCGGTGTAGAATTTCGTCTATGTGTTGTAATAAAAGGCAGAGAAATTATACTGCTTTGGGAGGCATGGCTGGCAGGATTTTTTTCGTTTAACGGATTTTTTTGCCTTATTAAGGGCTTTATTTTATTCAAAAATTTATTTATTCCCGATATCTATGTACCTTATTGGGAAGAAAACTTTGTCCTAGGTTTATTTACTGTTAGTGAAAACATAAATGATGAGGCCTTCAATCGAAAAAATATTACCTGGTGGATTGGAAGATACTTTAGAACGAATCACCGATTCCTTTGCTGCGTTGGATGAAAATTGGAATTATACGTACATGAACAAGGCGGCAGGAATTACTTTTAATAGGAATCCTGAAACCATCATCGGAAAAAATTTCTGGGCAGAATTTCCTGAGGCTATCGGACAACCCGTTGAGAAGGCTCTTCGCAAAGCCATGGAAGAACATGTATATGTTTACAGGCAAGAGTATTTTGAACCCTATGGCCGCTGGTATGAGAATCATTTTTATCCTTCTGAAAATGGAATATCCATATTATCCCGGGATATTACAGAAAAGAAAAAAGCAGAAATAGAATTAGAAGAAAGCCGGGCAAAATATCGTGCCTTTTTTGAAAACAGCCTCGATGGAATCCTGCTGACTACCTTAGACGGGAAAATTTTAGCCGCTAACCCTGCTGCCTGTTCTATTTTTAGAATGACTGAAGAAGAAATCTGCCAGGAAGGAAGAGCAGGCCTTGTTGATATAACGGATCCTCAACTACCAATTTTTATTGAAGAACGCAGAAAAAATGGAAAAATGAATGGGGAGATTAGCATGATACGTAAGGATGGTACAAAATTTCCAGCTGAAATTTCTTCCGCTGTTTTTAAAGACATTAATGGGGAAGAAAGAACCACAATGATCATCCGTGATGTTAGCGAACGCAAAAAAGCAGAAGAATTGCTTAACCAAAACCGCATATTTATTGAAAGCATTATCAATGCATCTCCCGATATTATATACATCTATGATATTGAAGAAAAGAAAAACGTTTATGTAAATGAAGGGATACAACGAAACCTCGGCTATACCGATGCGGAAATAAAGGAAATGGGTAACAGGGTAATACCCCTGTTGATGCATCCCGAAGATTTTGATGATTATCTTAACAACACTATCCCCCGATATAATACAGCCAAAGACAAAGAAATCATCAGCCACGAATTCCGTATGAAAGATAAAAACGGAAACTGGCATTGGCTTTATACAAAAGAATCCATTTTCTTACGCAAGCCGGATGGCACTCCTAAGCAAATTTTTGGAATCACCAACGATATTACCGAGCGCAAAAAAGTAGAAGACGAAGTAAAAAGAAATGAAAAACGATTCCAGGCAATGGTGGAGAATAACGACAGTGTTATTACATTATTTGATGAAAATTTTCAACCAATTTACCGGACTCCGTCTGCAGAACGCATTGGCGGGTGGACAGACGAGGACAGAGGAAAGAAAACAATACAGGAGCTTATTCACCCGGACGATGTGGAATATCTGAAAAGTGTACAAAACGAAGTATTAAATAAGCCAGGTAAACTGATACCGTTTTTATTTCGTTTCAGGCATAAAGACGGAACTTATCTTTACCCGGAAGGAGTCGTAATAAATTTACTTCATGATAGTGATGTAAAAGCCATCGTTGCCAATTTCCGCGATGTTACTGAGCACAAAAAAGCAGAAGAAGAATTACAAAAAAGTGAACAACGCTTTCAGGCTATGGTGGAAAATAACGACAGTGTTATTTCATTATTGGATGAAAACTTTCAACCAATTTACCAGTCACCTTCGGCTATTCGTGTTAGCGGGTGGACAGAGGAGGAAAGAAGGCAAACAACACTTTTGGAGCTTACACACCCGGACGATTTGGAATATGTGAAAAAGACAATGAAAGAAATGTTAGTAAATCCAGGCAAAACGATTTCCTATTCATTTCGTGTCAGACGTAAAAACGGAAATTATCTATACGCGGAAGGAGTGGCAACAAATTTACTTCATGACGATACTGTAAAGGCCATCGTTGCCAATTTTCGTGATATTACCGAACACAAAAAAGCAGAAGAAGAAATTAAAGAAAAGGCAATCCAGTTACAAACATTAAGTGACAATCTGCCTGATACCATGATGTACCAGGTGATTCGTGAAAAAGATGGAAAGATGAAATTTATCTATGTAAGCAAAGCTGTGGAGTTGCTAACCGGTAAAACT
The DNA here is from genome assembly GCA_023251235.1 of Sphingobacteriales bacterium. Lineage (GTDB taxonomy): Bacteria > Bacteroidota > Bacteroidia > Chitinophagales > Chitinophagaceae > VBAS01. The sequence goes on from JAHEZE010000017.1 coordinate 2,505, forward strand.
CCAGAAGAAGTGATAAAGAATCCTGAAATTCTTTATAACCTGATTCATGAAGAAGATTACAAAAAGATTTTAGATGCAGAAAGAATTTCTTTCCAAACTATGTCTCCCTTCAATATGGAAGTACGCAGCCATTCAGTAACGGGTAAATTAAGATGGTTGCACATCCGTTCAGTACCCCGAAGATTGGCAGATGGAAATGTAATCTGGGATGGCATTCATACGGATATAACTGAACGCAAAAAAGCCGAAAAAGCACTAATCGAAAGTGAAAACCACTTACGCACCATTTTTGATACTGAACCGGAATGTATAAAACTACTGGGGCCAAACGGAGAATTGCTTGATATGAACCCTTCCGGGCTGGCCATGATAGAAGCGGATAACCTGGAAATGGTAAAAGGGAAATCTGTGCTGGGTAATGTATCGCCTCATCATCGTGATGCTTTTGCAAACCTTACAAAGAATGTTTTTAATGGTGAATCCGGCGAGCTTGAGTTTGAAATTGAAGGATTGAAAGGAACCCGTCGCTGGCTGGAAACACATGCTGTCCCTTTAAAAAATGCTGAGGGAAAAATTATTTCCCTTCTTGGCGTTACTCGTGATGTTACCGAACGGAAAAAAGCAGAAGAAGCGCTGCACGAAAGTGAAGAAAAATACCGACAGATAGTAGAAACTTCACAGGAAGGTATTTTCCGGACGGATGAAAATTATTGTATCAATTTTGCCAATAAGAAATTTTGTGAAATATTAGAATACTCCCTTGAAGAACTGATTGGCCATGATCCTCTTAGTTATTTGGACAGTAAAGATATAGAGAAAGCAATGGCTGTAAGAAAAGAACGAAGAAAAGGAAGCGATTTTGGAGAATTAGAATATAACGTCAAAACAAAAACCGGCAAATCTATTTTGCTTAGCTTTTCGGCATCACCTATTTTGGATAAGGAAGGAAAATTTACTGGTGGTACGGGTGTGGTAACTGATATTACTGACCGAAAAAAAGCAGAAGAGCAAATTGTAAAAGAAAAAGAACTTTCCGATTCCATTATCAACAGCCTGCCGGGAATATTTTATTTGTTTGATGCCGGTAAGAATCTTTTGCGTTGGAATAAAAATTTTGAATTGGTTTCGGGTTATACAGCAGAAGAAATAAGGAGAGTAAAACCTATTGACTTTTTTGAAGGAGATGGAAGAAATTTAGTGCAGGAAAATTTTGATGAAGTTTTTCGGATGGGTGAAGCTGCGTTTGAGGCAAATTTTGTTAGCAAAACGGGAGAAAAGATTCCATATTATTTTACCGGGCTGCTTGTTAATTATGAAGGCCGGCCATGTTTGATAGGAACCGGCATTGATATGAGCGAACGGAAAAAAGCAGATGAAGAAATACGAAAAAGTGAACTTCGCTACCGTTCTCTTATTGAGCAGGCATCGGATGCCATCATGATCACCGATCAGGCCGGCAATTTCCTTGATGTAAATACCAGCTTCTGTACGTTGTTCAGCTACACTAAAGAAGAATTGATAGGGGTAAATATCAGAAAGCTGATTGATCCCGAACAGTTAAAAAGAAAACCCATGCGTTTTGAAGAATTGTTGATAGGCAACCAGGTTTTCAGTGAAAGAAACATGTTACATAAAAACGGAACTATTATCCAGGTGGAAGCCAATGTAAAAATGTTGCCAGATGGAAGAATCCTGGCTATTGCGAGGGATATAACTGAACGGAAAAAAGCCGAAGAAGAAATAAAGCAAACCTCCGAACAATTACGCCAGCTAACCGCTCACCTGCAAATCATCCGGGAAGAAGAGCGTAAAAGAATTGGCCGTGAAATTCATGATGAACTGGGCCAGCAGCTGACCGCTATTAAAATGGATGTAGCCTGGATTGATAAAAAAACTTCGAAAGAAGACATCATAAAAACCAAATTAAAGAATATTATCACCCTGCTCGATGGAAGCAATTTGTCTATCCGGAAAATTTTAAACGAACTCCGCCTTGCCGTACTGGACGATCATGGTTTAATAGATGCGCTGGAATGGCTGGGCAGACAATTCACCAGCCAAACCCGTATCCCTCTTTCATTCCACAGTTCCGAATCTGATTTGAAGTTAGAAGAGACTGTTGCCACCTGTATCTTCAGAGTGTTCCAGGAGGCGCTAACCAATATTACAAAGTACGCCAGGGCTGGAAAAGTAGTAAGCTCATTAAATTGTACAAATGATAAGATAACGCTGGAAATCGAGGATAACGGCAAAGGATTTGACACTGCAATGTTAAAAAATAAAACAAGTTTTGGTATCTTAGGTATGAAAGAAAGGGTAACTTCTCTGAACGGGGATTTCAAATTAATTTCATCGCCCGGATCAGGGACAAAAATAATTATCAGTTTGCCATTAAAACCTTAAAAGCAAATTAATCCGGAGCTATATATGAAGCGAATTATTTTAGCCGACGATCATAGCTTTATCCGTCTTGGATTGATACAGATTCTGAAAGATGAATTTCCTTCTGCGGAAATAAAAGAAGTAGAGGATGGTGAAACCCTTGTTAAAGAAGTAACATTACATGATTGGGACCTGGTAATATCCGATCTTGATATGCCCGGCCGCAGCGGACTGGAATCGCTGGAGCAAATTAAACTGATTAAACCTGATTTGCCGGTACTGATACTTAGCATTTACACAGAAGATTTATATGCGGTTAGGGTATTAAAAGCCGGTGCATCGGGCTACATGAATAAAAACGCCGCACCCTATGAACTTATCAAGGCGATACATCGTATCTCTTTGGGAAGAAAGTATATCACACCTGAAATTGCGGAAAAAATACTGCATCAGCAAAATCATAAAAAGCTTCATGAATTGCTTACTAACAGGGAATTTGAAATTTTTAAGCTGCTGGCTCTGGGAAAAACCATCACACAGATTGCTGAATCACTTTCTCTGGCTGCCACAACTGTGAGTACCCATCGCAGTAATATCATGCGAAAACTAAATCTCTCCACCAATTCTGAACTTACCCGTTACGCTTTAGCTCATCATATCATTTCAGATATAGGCTTCTAAGTATTGTCATACCAGCATCATCAATTGCTTTCTTTAGTAGAATTTCTACTATCTCATTCACCTTTCAATTCTATTTTCCATGATTACTAATTAATTGTTATTTGCATATCTGTAAAAACCATTAATTATGATACTGATATTTGACAACTCAGAACAGATTACAGAAAGACTGATTGAGCTTATCAGGGAAGAAAAGAAAGATTCCAGGCTGGATAATGCAACTACTTATCAACAGGCGGTAAAGATTTTACAATTGTCCGACCCCAGGGTAATATTGCTCGATATAAAATTTTATGGAAACAAAACCATTGAACTGTTGAAAAAAATCAAGCTCTCAAATAAAAAAACCGCGGTTATCATTTTATTCAACCATGCGGATGAACAAAGCATGAAACAATGTAAAGATCATGGCGCTGATTTCTTTATTGACAAATACTATGACTTTAATAAAATACCCGGAATAATTAATTCAATTGAGGCAAACGTATAATTTGAACAATATGAGTAAGAAAATGGAGCTGATGGTGAAATGGTTTAGCCGAAAAAAAGTGATGCTGGTAGTATTGTTTTTTTCCGTGGCGTTGATGGGAGCCGCCATTTTTCAGCTATCAGTTAAAAACAGCTGGCTGAAAAAGGAATTTACAAAACAGGAAGAGTACCTGCAGCAGAAAGAAGCTTTCGAAAAGCTGAACTTGTATATTAAAATGGCTGAATCCCAAACCCGGGGGTATGTCCTTTCAGGTGATAAGAAGTTTATAGCAAATTTTGATGCTAACATTGATTCCATAAACAATATTGAACGTCAAATTCAAAATGCAAATGATTCAGTTGAAGAAGTGAAAAGTACTGTGAAGTTATTGCAGCTGGATACTTTCATTCATCAGAAGATTGCTTTTATGAAACGGGGGAATGCCCTTTGTGCAGTTAATCAGAACTCAGCAAAATTATTAATTGCTACCGGCGAAGGAATATGGTTGGCTGATTCCATTACAGCTATCAGCGAGAGGGTTATCAATAATTATCAGGAAAATCTCCGGGAATCCAGGACCAGTTTCTGGCAGATAAAATCATCCAATAGCAATTTTGCTTATTCTGTTATTGCCTTATCCCTGCTGATGATTTTTATTTCCTTTTATTTTTTAATGAAACAGATTGCGATCATTAAAAGAATGAGTGAGGAACTTGGGCTGCAGAAAGAGCAATACAGAACTGCGCTGAGCAGTATGGACGAAGGGCTGATAACCACCGGCAGGGATGGCAAAATTATTTATATGAACCCTGCTGCTGAACGCATTACCGGATGGAATAATCATGAAGCTATAAACCAGCCGCTGAAAAATGTATATAATGTGGTAATTGAGGAAACTGGGCAATCTATCGAAAATATTGTGGATCGTATTCTCATGGATGGTTTACCTGTTGGATTGGAGAACAATACAATTCTTAAAACGAAGTATTCCGGGGAGATCATCATCAGCAACAGTGGCTCACCTCTGTTTGACCTAAGCGGAAAAATTGCCGGGGTAGTACTTGTTTTCAATGATATTACACAAAAGAAAATAATTGAAAATAAATTAAAAGAAAGCGAAGAAAAATACCGCAACCTGATTGAGCAGGCGGCGGATGGAATTTTTATATTTGATCAGCAGGGTAATTTTATAGAGGCCAATACCAGAGGTTGTATGATGATGGGCTATACAAAAGAAGAAGTATTGAAATTAAATTTGATGGATATTACTCCCGAAAAATTTGCCAACAGAAGACCGGTCAATTTATCCCGGATAAACAGCGGTGATACTTTGTTTGTGGAAAGACAGTTCAAACTGAAAAATGGCAACCTGGTTTTTGCCGAAGCCAGCGCAAAATTAATTGCAGGAGGGAATATACAGACAATTGTGCGGGACATTACCGATCGTAAGAAAACGGAACTATTAATGGAAGGGGAAAAAGAAGTAATGGAAAAAATTGCTACCAATAAGCCATTATCCGATATACTCGAAACTATAGCAGTCAATATTGAAAAATATTCTTCGGGAGGACTTTGTTCTATTCTCCTGCTTGATCCGGATGGAGTTCATTTACGACACGGGGCGGCTCCACATTTGCCCGAGGCTTACAATCTTGCTATTGATGGCGTAGCCATAGGTGAAAATGTAGGATCATGCGGAACCGCAGCATACAAAAAAATACCGGTCACAGTTTCGGACATTGCCACTGACCCTTTATGGAAAGATTTCAGAGATCTTGCTTTAAGTTACGGGTTGAAGGCCTGTTGGTCTACACCTATTATATCAAATGATGATAATGTGCTGGGAACATTTGCTGTTTATTATCCTACACCAAGGCTACCAAAAGCAGACGATTTTAATTTGATTGAAAGGGCCGCCAGTCAGGTAAGAATTGCGATTGAAAAAGACCTTGCTATTACGGAATTAAGTAAAAGCGAAGAAAAATACCGGAACCTGATTGAACAGGCATCCGATGGTGTAATCGTTTTTTCTTTGGATGGTACTATATATGAATTTAACCAAGCCGTATACACTCAAACGGGATATACAAAAGAAGAATTTAAAAAGCTGAGACTCCTGGATTTACTTTTTGAAAAAGGGCTTATTATTAATCATGCCAATGTTGAAAAAATCAAATCAGGTCAATCGGTTCTAATTTACAGAACAATTAAACGCAAAGATGGAACTTCCTTAGAAGTAGAAATAAACATCCGTTTATTACCCGATGGGCGTTGCCTGGCCTTTGTAAGAGATATTACAGAACGTAAAAAGGCGGAAAAAGAAATCAGGGAATCCAATGAAAGATTAAAGTTGATTGCTGCTACAACGAATGATGCAATCTGGGAACGGAATATTGAGACTAATGAAATATGGGGCAATGAAACGCATCAGCATTTATATGGATTAACTCTGGCCGACCCTGTACCTACCGAAGAATTGTGGATTGATGGATTACACCCGGAAGACAGGAATGCGACAGTAGCAAATTTTTATGATACACTTGCATCAGATAAAAATGTGTGGATAAAAGAATATCGATTTCAAACTAAAGAAGGCAGCTATAAAAATATTTATGGCCGCACTTATATTGTCCGGGATAAAAACAGGCAACCGGTTCGTATTATGGGAAGCATGATGGATATCACAGAGCGTAAGAAAACAGAATATCAAATTAAAGAAAGGGTAAAGGAATTAAAAGGTTTATACAGCACATCCGAGATAGTGAACAAACCGGGAAGTTCTATTGAAACCATCTTGCAGGAATGTGTAAATATTATCCCGCCTGCCTATCAGTATCCTGAAATAACCTGTGCCCGTATCATATTCTATAACGGGAAATTTGTATCGGAAAACTTTAAGGAATCTGTTTGGAAACAGGAAGCTGAAATTATCCATCATGAAAAACCTGTAGGTAAGTTGGAAGTGTTTTATACTGAACAAAAACCAATAGAACAGGAAGGCCCGTTCTTAAAAGAAGAGAGGTTACTCATCAACTCTCTTGCTGATATTATAAGTACGGCTACCGAACGAAGACATGCAGAAGAAGAACTCAGAAAATCCAACGACCGGTTTGAAATGATCGCTTCCACTACTCACGATGCCATATGGGAGTGGAATCTTGAAAGCAACGAGCTATGGGGCAATGAAATGCATCAGCGATTATACGGACTAACCCGGGCCGATTCTGTTCCGACTGATGAAATGTGGAAGCAGAGAATACATCCTGATGACAGGGAAGTAATATTGACAGATCTTGAAAAAACTCTTGCATCAGATAAAAGTGTCTGGATAGCAGAATACCGTTTTCAAACTACAGACGGCGGCTATAAAAATATTTATGATCGCACTTATATCGTTCGTAACGAAAATGGCAAGCCCACCCGTACTATGGGAAGCATGATGGATATTACCGAGCGCAAAAAGACAGAAGAGGATTTAGCTGAGCGGGAAGAACAACTCAGGTTATTTGTTGAGCACAGTCCTGCTGCACTTGCCATGTTCGACCAGGATATGAAATACATTGTGGCAAGCCACAGGTGGCTGGATGATTATAATCTCGGCAATCAGGATTTGACAGGAAAAAGTCATTACGAAATTTTTCCAAACATTCCTCATCGCTGGAAGGAAATTCACCGGCGATGCCTGGCAGGGGCCATTGAAAAAAACGATGAAGATATATTCGATAGACTGGACGGCAGCAGGGATTGGGTAAAGTGGGAAATTTATCCATGGCATAAATCTTCCGGTGAAATAGGTGGAATTATTATGTTTACTGAAGTTATTACACAACGCAAAAAAGCAGAAGATGCATTGAAAGAAAGTGAAGAACGAAACAAAGCCCTGGTGGAAAATGCCCCTGAAGCACTGGTTATGCTTGATATGGAAAGCCAAAAGTTTGTCAGTGTAAGCGAGAGTGCAATTAAGCTTTTTAAAATGACGAAAGAACAATTACTGAAAATCGGTCCATTGGAAGTCAGCCCCGAATATCAGCCCGATGGAAGATTATCATCAGAGGTGGCAATGGAAAAATTAAGTGAAGCAATCGACGGTAATAAGCCGGCTTTTGAATGGATTCATTTTGATGCAGATGGTAAATTAATACCCTGTGAAGTATGGTTGGTGCGATTGCCTTCAGAAAATAAATTACTTATCCGTGGCAGCATTATTGATATTACTGAACGCAAAAGAGCGGAAGAAGAATTACGCTTAAGTGAGCAACGCTACCGTTCACTTATTGACCAGGCTTCTGATCCCATCATGATCACCGATCAATCTGGTAATTTCCTTGATGTAAATATCAGCTTCTGTAATCTGTTCGGATATAGTAAAAAGGAAATGTTGCAATTAAATGTCAGGAACATAATTGATCCGAAACAGCTAGAAAAACAGCCTATGCGTTTTGATAGGCTTATAAAAGGGGAACAGGTTTTCAATCAAAGAAACATGATAGATAAGAGTGGCAATATTATAGAAGTGGAGGCTAATGTAAAAATGCTTCCTGATGGCAGGATACTGGCTATTGCCCGTGATATTACTGAACGCAGAAAAGCTGAGCAGGCTTTGGAAGAATCATACCGGGCTATACGTCGGTTAACAGAACATCTGCAAAATATTAGAGAAGAAGAACGTACTTCAATTGCCCGTGAAATACATGATGAACTGGGACAGCAGCTTACCGTGATGATGATGGATGTATCATGGCTGGATAAAAAAATAAGTACAGAAAATATAGCAGCCCGCAAAAAAGTAAATGATCTGCTGGGCTTACTTGATAATACAGTAAAATCAGTTCGCAGAATTTCTACTGAACTACGCCCCAGCCTGCTTGATGATCTGGGCCTGGTGGCCGCTATGGAGCTTCACCTGAAAGAATTTGGACAACGATCAGGCATAAAAACAGTCTTTACTGCTCCTGAAGATGAATTGCAATTGACTAACCAGGAGAAAAATAATTTATTCAGAATTTTCCAGGAATCACTTACCAATGTTGCAAGACATTCCAAAGCTAAAAATGTTAAAGTGAGTTTAGAGATGAAGAGTGAAAAAATTTCAATGCAGATTGAGGATGATGGGATCGGATTTGATGAGCAAAAGGCATCTGGTAAAGAAACTTTGGGAGTATTGGGAATGAAAGAACGGGCAGTGGTAATGGGTGGAGAGTATATAATTTCAGGGAAACCTGGCAAAGGCACTGTAATACTCGTAATGGTTCCTTTGCAAAAAAACGTTCAAGAATCTATTTAAAAAATTATTATGAGTTTACATTTTATAATAGCCGATGATCATGCAATTGTGCGAAGAGGGATAAAGCAGCTTTTGCTCGAAGAATATCCCTTTGCAATCATTGAAGAGGTGGGAGATGCGGAAGAGTTGATTCAAAAAACGATTCTGAAAAAATGGGATCTGGCAATTTCCGACATTCACATGCCCGGGCGCAGCGGAATGGATGCACTTCTGCAAATCAAGCAGGTAGTCCCCGACTTACCCGTACTTATTATGAGCATGTATTCTGAAGAGCATTATGCCTTGCGGGCTTTTAAGGCAGGAGCTGCCGGTTATCTTATTAAGGAAACCGTACACTCTGATCTTATCAAGGCAGTACAGACGGTTTTACTTGGGAAAAAATTTATTACTCCCTCCATTGCAGAAAAACTGGCTGATGCCATTAATGATGAAAGTAAAAAACAGCCACATGAACTTCTTTCCAACAGGGAGTTTGAAGTGTTTATATTCCTTTCTATGGGTAAATCACCATCCTCCATTGCTGAACAGCTCTCCCTAAATGTTACCACCATCAGTACCTACCGTTCCCGTATACTGGAAAAAATGAATATGCAGACCAATGCACAACTTACCAGGTATGCTCTTGAAAACGAACTCATTTGATGAATCGCTCCAACATTGCTGTATTTAAAAACTGTAGTCGATATTCTACAGCTCCTTTGAAACAGTGGACAATGTAATAATAAGGATCACTATTTGAAGGAGAGGAGGTGTAGAATAACTTGCTGTTCTAAAATACAGTTATGAAAAATCTCCTACCCAATGAAAAACCTGCCTTATTGATCGTTGATGATAACAAAAAATATGTCGTCCGATTGATTAGTTTACTGGAAGAAGCCGGACATGCCAGCCCCATAATTACTGCAGAAAATTATGATGAAGCTATAAGTTTAATCGCAAAGAAAAAACCAGGCATAGTATTGCTCGATATCAATATGCCGGGTAAAACAGGAATGGAAGTTTTGCGTTATATAAAACGGGAGGATTGGGAATGCAAGGTGGTAATGGTTACCAATCATTCCAATGAAAGTTACCACAAGCTTTGCCTTGATGCCGGAGCAAATTATTTCCTGGATAAAACCAGGGACTTCGGATTGATTCCGTCTCTCGTTGAGAAAATGAGTAAATAGAACAAACTGATAAATTATTTTTTTATTCATTCCCTATGAAAAACCAATTACTGCCATATTCTATCTCCACCGGAAAAACACTATTATGCGTACTCATTGGAAAGAACTGAAACCAATCATTTCTTCAGTTGGCTGGCATAATAAACAGTACCTCTCCGTCCTTGATGAACAGGGTAATATTTTACTGGCCAATGCAAGAATGCAAAAAGAACTGAATTTGAAAAACCCCAGACAGGTGAAAAGTAATTTTTTTAACCTGTTGCATCCTGTACATATTGAAAAATTAAGAAATGCTTTTCGGTATTCTGTAAAGAATAATATTCCGTACTCAATAGGATTAGAGATAAAAAATGGTCATAGCCATTCTATGGTATGGCGGGTAAATTATTTACAGCAGGAGGTAAAAGGGATCAACACATTTATTTGCCTGGGTAGTTTGAAAACCGAAAGACCGGCGTTGGAAAAGGAATCTGTTGCAGACAATAAATTATTGGAAATTATTTTTCAGTCTTTTATGAAAAATTCACCTCATCTGGCCTGGGTAACAGATGAAGAAGCCAATTTAGTATTTGCCAACGATTCTTTTTATCAATATTTCAGAATTGATGAGAAAACATTAAACAAAAAAATTGCTGACCTGGTGCCGCTAAACATTGTTGATCTTTTATATGAAAAACATCAGAAAGTTTTGCAAACAGGCCTGCCTATTGAAATAATTGAAAAAGGATGGACTCAGGGTGGGGTGTCTGCAATTTTTAAAATAAAAATATTTTTCATAGAAGGAAAGAATGGACGGAAAATGGCAGGGGGTGTTGCTTTCAATTATTCAGAAATATATGAATCTGAAAAAAAACTTTCAAAAGCCAATGAACGATTGAAGCATATAACCAGCATCACTTCTGATGCAATCTGGGAATGGGATATGCTGAGCGATCAGATTTTTCGCAATGAGAAACTGACAACAATGATCGGGTTCCAGGTGGAGGATACAAAAGAATTGTCGTGGTGGCTGAGCCGTGTGCATCCTGAAGACAGGGATCAGCTGAATAAAAAGTTGAAAGAAGTTACTGACAAGAGTCTTCATTCATGGAAAAGTGAATACCGGTTCTTATGTGCCGATGGAGAATATAAGAACATGCTTGATCGTGGATTTGTGATCTATGAAAATGGAATGCCGGTGAAAATGATTGGTTCATTAAGTGATATTACCGGTGAAAAACTGTTGACCAACCTGCTGGTGGAAGAAAAACTACAGCAATATAAAAAGATTTCTGAAGCGGTTTTGCAGGTGCAGGAACTGGAACGTACCCGCATTGGGCACGAACTACATGATAATGTTAACCAGATACTCAGCACATCCAAGATGTTTGTGGACATAATAAAAACCACTACTTCGGAGGATGCCCATTTAAAAGGAAAAATAACAGAATACCTTCTCATGGCCATTGAAGAAATAAGAAAATTATCTAAAGAAATGGTTACACCTCAGTTAAAGGAAAATGGATTAATAACCAGCATCGGTACACTGGTAGATGATCTAAAGGCAACGAATGTTGTAAATATTTTATTTTGCCACCATGATGATATAGAAATGCTGAGCATCGGAAAAAAAGTTGCACTCTTTCGCATTGTACAGGAACAGATAAAAAATACTTTGAAATACAGCAAAGCGAAAAATCTGACCATCACTTTACAGTTAAAAAATGAAAATGCACAACTGATAATTGAAGATGATGGTGTTGGTTTTGATACTAAACAAAACCGCAGGGGTATTGGCCTTTCCAATATTTATGAGCGTACCAGGTTTTATAATGGAACCGTTCAGATAAAAACTGCACCAGGACAAGGTTGTAAAATGATCATTAGAATTCCTATGATTAATTAAAAAAAACAAACGAATACTTTTTAAGAGATACAAATTATCAGTATTATTCCGACTAAGTGTAAACATTTATTTTTCTTATTCCTTTACACCTATTTATAAAAATAAGGATCGGATATCGAACTTAAATACAGATTTAATCCGTTTTAAATATCTGCAAAAATGCTGGGAAACAGCAAGTTGATTCCAGAAACACATATGAAACTTGAAAGGGTTTCTTATTGAATCTGTAATTGAATGTGCAGAATGAAATAATTATTTCATTACTCAGTTGCCAATATCTTATGAAAATGAAACCAGCTTTTATTAACAGTTTTCAGATTGGGGATAACGAAATACGGGTTAATAAGCTTATCGACAGTCTGCCGGTAGGCATCATACTGCACGGGCCCGGAACTGAAATATTATTCAGTAATCAAACAGCGCTGGATATTCTTGGTCTTACTGAAGATGAGATTTATCAAAGAACTTCTTTTCATCCTGAATGGAGTTTTATTCATGAAGATGGTACCGCATTCGAAGGCATTACTCATCCGGTTTCAAGAGCCATTGCTACAAAAAAACCCGTTTACAATTTTGTTATGGGTGTATACCGGTCCGATACAAAGGACAAGGTTTGGTTATTGGTAAATGCGGAGCCTCAATTGGATGAAGAAGGAGATGTTTTAGAGGTAATATGCAGTTTCAGCGATATAACACGTTATAAAAATGCAGAAGAAGAATTACAATGGTTGTATCAAAAACTTGAAGTGAGGGCATTAGAGCTTTCTACTTCCAATGCAGAACTGGAGCGTTTTGCTTATGTAGCCACTCATGATTTGCAGGAACCGTTGCGTATTGTTTGCAGCTTTCTGCAACTGCTTGAAAAGAAATACGAAAATCAACTTGATGAGCAGGCCTATGAATATATCAATTTTGCTATCGAAGGTTCTAACCGGATGAAAAAACTTCTTAAGGATTTACTGGAATTTACAAAAGTCAGTAGTAATAAGGAAGAGCCGGTATTAACCGATTTGAATTTAGTTGTAAAAGAAACATGCCTATTATTAGAAAATGAAATAAAAGCAGCAGATGCAGAAATAATCATCCCGGATTTACCTGTTATAAATGTTCACACACAGATGATGGGTATGCTTTTTGAAAACCTGATTGGCAATGCCCTTAAATACAAGAGCTGTAAAAAGCCTGTAATACAGATTGATTATAAGGAAGAAGAAAATAAATATATGTTCAGCGTAAGCGATAATGGAATAGGTATCGATCCAAAATATTCTGAAAGAATTTTTGTTCTTTTTAAGAGGTTGCATAATGATAATTATGCTTATGAAGGAACAGGACTCGGCCTGGCAATCTGCAAAAAAATTGTGGAGCGTCATGGCGGGAATATATGGGTGGAATCAGAAGAAGGGGAGGGAAGTACATTTCATTTCACCATTGCCCGGCATCAAAATCAAGCCCTATGAAAAAATATAAAAACCATATAAATATTTTTCTGGGTATTTCATTGTTGCTTGTTTCAGGCGGATTCACATTATTATTTGTCAATTTCAATAAGCAGGCCCAATATCAAAAAGAAAATATTAGTCTTCAGAATAACTTAATATGGGTAGATTCTCTGCATTCCAATTTGCTGCAAATAGAGTCAGAAAAACAACGCTATCAGTTTACCAGTAATTTAGATTTTCTGAAAAATATGTATGTGCTTAAAGTGCAATCTCAGAAAAACATAAATGATCTTAAAAACCATTCCTTAATTTTTAAATACTCAGTATTAATAAACGAGATTGATTCACTTACAAAAATAATGATCATAAACCTTGACAATAATATCTCTGTTTTTAAAACAAAAGGTTTCGGGGAAGCAGCAAGGATGATGAGTGGACATGAAATCGTTGCAGTTAAGGATCTTCTTCATTTGAAAATTGGAGAGCTTAAGAAAAATCTTCTCATTAAAATGGGCGCAAACACTCAGCATGTAAACATGCGGAACAGAAGTAATGTTATAGACTGTATTATAATGTTAAGTCTTTTTATCATTGGAATGTTTGTTGCAGCATTTACTTTTAAAAAGGCACAGAAAAAAATTATAAGAAATCACATAAGGTTTCAGGAAGCACAGCGAATTGCTAAAATCGGCAGTTGGGAGTGGGACATTGCCTCTAATAAAGTTACATGGAGTAAAGAGATGTATAATCTTTTTGGAGAGGATCCAAAGACATATAAAATTTCCTTTGAAGGATATTTCACCCATTTGTCAAAAACTGACGGGGAGATAACTCTTAAATTGCTTAAAGAAACTCTTGATGGCAAGATTAATTTATCAATTGAACATGAAATAATAAGAAAAGATGGGTCAACGATTATAGTTTTTGAGCAGGGTACAGTTATGTATGATGAAGAGGGAAAACCAACCGGCATGTTTGGAACTACACAGGATATAACAGAACGCCGGAAAGCAGATGAAAAAATAAAAGCTGAAAGACTGCTTCTCCGTACTGTTATTGATAATCTCCCGGATAGTATCTATGTAAAAAATACTAACGCCCAAAAAATCATTGCAAATAAAACCGATATGTTTTTAATGGGAGTTGAAAACGAGACTGATTTTTTGGGTAAAACGGATCTGGATTTATTTCCAACAGATGAAGGAGCCAATGCATATAGAGATGATATGACAGTAATTCAAACCGGTCAATCAATAATTAATAGAGAAGAGGAGTTTACAGATATAAATGGAGTACGGCACAATTTACTGACTTCAAAAGTTCCTTTCTATAATGCAGAGAGTGCAATAAGCGGCCTGGTGGGAGTTGGCCGGGATATTACCGAACGAAAAAAAGCAGAAGAAGATTTGATATCAGCCCAAAAGAAACTCCAGTCAATTTTTGATAACACAGCAGATGGGATATACCAGAGTACTGTTGATGGAAAATTTATTACGGCCAATATGGCCGTGGCAAAATTATTTGGTTATGATACGCCTGATGAACTTATTTCTTCAGTAAATCATATTGGCGAGGAGCATTACGCTAATCCTGAAGACAGGAAAAAGATGTCGGAACTCTTATCACTTTACGGTCATATTGAAAATTATGAAGTACCCCTGTTGACCAAAAATAAAGATATTGTTTGGGTTAGCGAAAGCACCCGTATTTTAAGGGATGAACAGAGTGGCATCAATTATTTTGAAGGGACATTGAAGGATATTACCGAACGTAAAAGAGTAGAAGAAGAGTTAATAAAGGCACAAAAAAAATATAAAGCAATTTTCGACAATACTTCGGTTGGAATTTATCAAAGTTCCAGCAATGGCAATTTCATTATGGTCAATCCTGCCATGGCTTTGATTTTTGGTTATGATTCTCCGGAAGATATGCTTCGGACAGTGACAGATATCAAAAGTCAGATTTATGTAGATCCGGATGAAAGAAGAAAAATGACTGAGTTGATTTCTTTATATGGTCATGTAGAAGATTTTGAATTACAGGTATTGAAAAAAGATAAAAGTCCTATTTGGGTAAGTGCCAATATTCGTATTGTTAAGGATGAAAAGGAAGGCATTAATTATTTTGAAGGAGTATTGGAAAATATTACGAGGAGAAAAATTGCAGAAGAACAATTATTAAGTATGTCGGATCGCCTGCAACTGGCTGTCAATGCCACGCACATAGGAATTTGGGACTGGAACCTGGTTGACGATACTACCGTATGGGATGATGAAATGTATGAAATATATAATGTCAGCCCGAAAGACTTTCAAACGATTTTCAAAGCATGGCAATCCAGAGTGCATCCAGACGATATGCAAAGGGTGAATGAGGAAATACAAAAAGCAATAAAAGGTGAGAAAGATTATGATACTGAATTCCGGATTATTTGGAAAGACGGCACTATCCATTATGTAAAAGGAAATGCATTGGTTCAGCGGGATGAACAAAGCAATGCAATCCGTATGATTGGCACCAATGCAGATATTACGGAGCGAAAATTAGCCGAAGAAAAAATTCTGGAATTAAACAAAAGTCTTGATCAGTTTGCCAATATTACGGCGCATGATCTGCAGGAACCAATCCGGATGGTGAGTGGCTTTTTGGGATTGTTAGATAAAAAATATGCTACCATTTTAGATGATCAGGGCAAAAGCTATATCTATCGTGCCAAAGATGGAGCAGACAGAATGAGTGTTCTTATCAAAGATCTTCTTGAGTTTTCCCGTTCAGGAAACACATCTGCCAAAAAAGAGCCGGTGGATCTTAATGAAGTAATGGATCTGGTAAAAAGAGATTTAAGTATAGTAATGGAAGATACCGGCGCCAGTCTTTGTATTCCACCTTCATTACCGATAGTAAACGGAACCCAGAGTGCATTGTACCGTTTATTGCTTAACCTGATAAGCAATGGAATTAAATTCAGGAAAAAAGATACTGCCCCAACAGTAAATCTTTCAGTTGTTGAGTCTAATGGAGATTGGGAATTCACATTGCAGGATAATGGTATTGGGGTTCCGGAAAAAGATCAGCCTAAATTGTTCAAGGCATTTCAACGCTTGCACAGGAAGGAAGATTATCCAGGAACTGGATTAGGACTTGTTACCTGTAAAAAGATTGTTGAAGTTCATGATGGTAAGATATGGATGACTTCTGAGTTTGGTAAAGGCACCGCTTTCCATTTTACTTTACCAAGAAATGCAAAATAATATACAAAGTATGGGAGTAACAACACAACTGAATACCGAAATTGAATTTCTGCAAACCGAATTGGAGAAAAAAAGCAAGGAAGAAGAAATTCTGAGAAACAGACTGGAAGAAATTAAAAAAGAAATGAATCAGTTTACCTATATCGTTTCGCATGATTTGCAGGCGCCCCTGCGCACCATTACTGGTTTTCTGGAATTGCTGAATAAAAGATATAGTGATAAGTTGGATGCTTCCGGTATGCAGTTTATTGATATGGCGGTGAAAGGAGCCACCAAAATGAAAAGCCTTGTTTTTGATTTACTGGAATATTCCCGTCTGAATAATCGTGTTGAAGGTTTTGATGTAGTGGACCTGAATGAAGTTTTGAACGAAACGAAAATAAAATATGAAACCATCATAGAAAAAACAGGAGCCGTCATAAAAGTTAATGAATTACCCTTAGTTCTTGCTGATAGAACACAGATGGGGCATATGTTTCATCATTTGCTTGGCAATGCTCTTAAGTTCCGTGGCGAAAGGACGCCGGAAATAAATATTACTTCAAGGAAAGAGAATAATTGCTGGATAATCGGCGTTCAGGATAATGGAATGGGAATTGAAGAATCTTTTTTTGAAAAAATATTCATTGTTTTCAGGCGGCTGAATAATGATGAAGAAAAATACCCTGGAACAGGAATAGGGTTAGCTATTTGTAAAAAAATTGCAGAATTGCACGATGGCAAAATCTGGCTGAAATCTGAAGTGAATAAAGGAACCGCTTTTTATTTTTCCCTGCCTGTAAAGAATTAAATTGAAATTTTTTCATATAATATAAAATCTACTCTTATGGATGAAGTAAACATTTTATTAGTGGAAGATAATGAAGGCGACATTATATTAACCACAGAAGCCTTTAAGGATATGCAACTCGAAAATAAAATTTCAGTTGTGAAAGATGGAGAATCTGCCCTTCAGTTTTTGAAAAAACAGGGGGAATATGCGGATAGCCCCACTCCGCAATTAGTACTTATGGATATTAACCTGCCTGGTATCAACGGTAAAGAATTACTTGATATCATTAAAAAAGACGATAACCTTAAAGAAATACCGGTTGTAATGCTTACCTGCTCTGACAGGGATGCGGATATTAGTGATTGCTATGATAAACACGTCAATTGGTATATTACCAAGCCTATTGATTATGAAAAGTACACAAAAGTGATGCATGAAATTGAGGCTTTTTATGTATCATTCGTCCCATATCCAAAAGGTGGGAAATAAAAAGATTTATCAGATGGGTTTATTTTATTCAGAATTTCAAAATAATTGCCGTGGAAATAAAACCTGTCATTATAAATTTTCAATTTGATAATTTTTTAATTAGTTATTTACTTAAAACAAAATCCTATGTCTGAAATACAAATATTATTGGTAGAAGATAATGAAGGAGATATACTGCTTACCATTGAGGCCTTTAAAGATTTAAAAGTAAAGACCAATATTGCCGTGGCAAAAGATGGAACGGAGGCTATAGAATTTTTAAAATGCCAGGGTAAATTTACCGACAACAAGTTGCCACATCTAATATTGCTTGATATCAACATGCCCAAAGTAAATGGAATCGAAGTGCTTGATTTTATAAAGAAAGATGATCAATTAAAGAAGATCCCGGTAGTTATGCTCACTACTTCTTCTTCCGAATCTGATATTGCCGAGTGCTATGAAAAATCAGCCAATTGTTTTATTACAAAACCGGTGGATTTTGGAAAATTTTTAAATGTAGTTCAGGCAATAGAATCATTTTGGTTTTCGGTTGCTCAATTGCCAAAATCCGTTTCCTGACAAGAGCAGAATTATTTTTTCTTCCAATCGACGCAAATGATTTTTTAAATTATTTGCATTTTTTTGGATGCTTGTTAATTATTATAAATAATCATCCTGATTTTAATTAAGCAGGTTTAGGGTTCATTTGTATATAATTGAATCCTTAAGAATTAATAGCAATTTTCTTACAAAGAACTAAGTGTTTACTCATAATTTATTAGAATATTGTTCTTCTAAAATATAAGCACTCTTTGTTTTGCGTTTTAAATAAGCTTCTGTATCTGGTTAAGTTGAAAGGATTTGCTGAAGTTCATGCTCAACGATTATGGTCTTTTTTATTTTGGGGAATTAAGGATTTTAAAATCGGAAATAGATACTGTGAAGTTTTCATTTAGCATTTAGTTTAAATCCAGTCCTATAAAAACTATCATGAATAAGCTGTTGGCCACCGACCTGAGCATTTACATAAAATTAGATGATCAAACAGTCTACGATTATTTCAATCATCATGATCCAGCTCCATTGTACAAACGCCAGCTGGGACAACAATTCCAGGAGTACATTTATAATTCCATGTTAACTACAAAAAGGGACGCAGTAGTTAATTATAAATTTATCTGTTTTCAATATTCTGATAAACGTTTTGTAGAACCGGTCACCCAGGCCATACGAAGTCATTTTAATCTGAAAAAATTTATTAAAGAGGAAGAGTTTAAAAAGTTTAAGCGCAGAACATTTATGTTACTGTTAATAAGCATGTCTATCGTATTGACTGCCCAGGGTACTGTGCCCTATCTGGTAGATATGGATCAGCATATGGCTAGTTCTGTTCATAGTATTCTGGATGTATTTAGCTGGGTGATCATGTGGAAACCGATAGACAGGTTGATTTTTTACTGGAATCCTTTTAAGAAAGATATTCATTTGTTAGACAGGTTGGCAAATGCAGAAGTTACAGTACTTGAAAAAAATAAAGCCATTCTGAAAAATGAAAAAAAAGCATCTTAATATTTTATTAATACTATGCCTGTTTTGCAATACTTCATTTTCGCAAACTAAAATGGGTGTGGAAAACTACAATTTCCTGAATCGGAAAATGGAATATATATGGATGCCCGTTGTTCATCACCAGACTAAAAAAGGATTTTACACGGAGTTGCGGTATAATTATGAGGATATTAAAACAGGGTCTTTGTATTTCGGAAGAAGCTTTGCCGGAGGAAAAAATCTGGAATTTGATATTATACCCATGCTGGGAATTGTGGTGGGTAAATATAATGGAGCATCGGCGGCTGTGAATATTGAACTTGAATATAAAAATTTATTTCTGTCAATACATCCTCAATATACGATTAACAAAGACAAGGATGCTGATACCTTTTATTTTAACTGGTCTGAATTGGCTTATCAACCTTTAAAATTTATGTATGCCGGAGTAAGTGTACAGCAAACAAAATTATATAAGACAGCTATGGAAAATGAATATGGGTTGTTGTTGTGTTTTGTTGCAAAAAAATATTCATTCCCGGTTTATTTATTTAGTCCATTTCGGAAAGATCAAAATTTTATAGTAGGAGTAAACATGGAATGGTAATATTTAAAATACAGATCAAAAACGAAAACCAGGTAAAAAAGGTTATCTGTAATTATGAAAAATCAAATCCTAAAATCCAATTTATGAAAAAACTGCTCACCTTATTCCTTCTTTTTTCAGGAATAATCACAGAGGCCCAGGTTAAAATAGGAAACAACCCAGCCACGATAGATCCAAATTCTTTATTAGAACTGGAAAGCACTAACAAAGGTTTTCTTCCCCCAAGAGTTGCATTAAATAGTATTAGCTCAGTGTCACCATTAACTGGCACTGTGCCTGCTGGTATGCTGGTATTCAGTTCCGGCGGAACATTGACTGATGGTTATTATTACTGGAACGGTACTGAATGGAAACGATTGGAAAATGGTCAGCAGAATATGGTGACCAAAACGGCTAATGCTACATTAACCAAAACAGAAACATTTGTACTTGCCAGCAATGAAATCACATTGACATTACCCGTCGTTACTTCAGCAGACAATGGTTTAGAAATCACAGTCAAACACATGGGCACATATACTGACCTGGTTACTGTTCAAGGCAATGGAGGGGCTACTATTGATGCGGGTACCAGCTTTCATCTTCACCGCTGGGATGGAATGACATTTGTTGTGAATGGTGCGAATTGGATCATTAAGCGTAAAGAAAATATACCTGACGATATAATGGATGTAAATCCGGAAGGAAACTGGACAACAATCCAGGAGGCAATTGAATATTTAAATGTAAGCGGACATATGACCGAACCAGTTCTAATAAGACTTGGCGCCCTGACATATGATGTCCCTTCAACCATAGAGATTAATTTGCCTTATTCACTCACATTTCAGGGTATATCTTATGGCACGACAACAATCGCTGCTGCATCCGGCCTGACCGGTAAACCCATGTTCAGGTGTTTAACTGAAAGTTATTTTAAAATGCTCCAATTTGATGCCACTACTTTGTCAGGTTATGGAACTGCTGCCGATGAAGATGCAATAAGATTGCTGGGTAGCGGAACTTATAATGAAATAAAAGATTGTTCTTTCGATAGATTTTATAATACCATTCTCGATTCCACTAATGCTGAGCTCTGGCTGTTTGAAACGGATATATCCAATGCTCAGTCAAATGGCATATTGATCCATGGCAATGACGCCGGTGTAACAGTAAAAGTAGCTGAAACAGATTTTATAAGTTGTAATGTAGGCGTGAACCTGAGCAAAGCAACAAATGCAACAATACAATTAGCATCCGGAGGATATTATAATAGCGGTGGTACAGCTATATTATACCAACCTTCAACTTTTACAAGTTTTGCAAACATTTCTATTACCGGAAATTCCTGGAACAACTCTGGTACTTATATTTCCGGTTTCGATTTTACACGATCCGACGGAAGAGATGCCAATGCGATATTAGAAAGTAATGCCGGTATGGGAGACAAAAAGCCTAATTGTTATGTGAATGTAACAAACAATGCTACAGCTACTACTCTCACATCAAATGCTACCTGGTACAAAGCCAGCTGGACAACAACATCTTCAATAACCTGTAAATGGACAATTGGGAATAACAGGATAACTTATCAGCCTGCCAACAGAAGGGATGGTTATATTACAATTTCAGGAAACATTCAATCTTCAAATTCAAGTGCCGTTGTCAATATTGGACTTGTAAAAAATGGAGTTTCTGGAACAAGATATGGAGAGACTACTTTAAGACCTGGCGTAGCTAATCAGCCTGTTCAATTTTCCACGGTTATTTATCTGTCTGATATAGGTCCAACTGATTATTTTGAACTGTGGTGCAATTCAGGTACCAACTCAATTACCGTGACATTTCAGGATGCCGAATGGCTTGTGCATACTCAATAAATAGAAATAAAGTATTTAATATGATGAGAATTTTATTTCAAATTACACTGCTTCTTTTTTGCGTGTATTCAAACGCACAAGAGGCATTCACCAATAGCGGCAATCTGCAAATTCATACAGGTGCCTCGATTACCGGATTTGGAAATTTTACGAATAATTCTTCAGGAGCACTTACAAATAATGGAAGCTTTTATATAAAAGGGAATCTCAGCAACGATCAGGCTTCAATGACGGTTGGAAGTGGTACCTTATACCTCAATGGCAGTAGTGCTCAATCAGTAAATGGTGCGCAGACATTCAAAACTTCTGATCTTGTAACCAATAACAGTGCCGGTATAACAATCAATAATAATCTGAGTGTAAGTGGTACGCATACTTTCACAGCAGGATTAATCACTACCTCTTCCACACCTAATTACCTTCTCTATGAAGCAGGGTCATCTTATTCCGGTGATAATGATAGTAAACATGTAAACGGATGGGTGAAAAAATATGGCGCTACTGATTTTATTTTTCCTGTGGGTGATGCTACCTATGAGCGTACTTCAGGAATTTCCAACCTGTCTGCCAGTTCAGAGTTCAATTGTAAATATTATACAGCTACCAGCAATATTAATAATCTTAATTCTCCATTGATTCAGGTTGATCCCAATGAATACTGGCAGATTGATAAGGTGAGTGGCGGGACAGCAAAGATTGGCCTGAACTGGGACCATTCTAAAGTTGCTTTTCCTAATTTTGTTTTAGCATATATTGTAGTGGCACATTATACTGCTGGTAACTGGACAAGCGAGGGTGGGTCGGCAACCGGAAATATCACCACTACAGGAAATATTACATCCGATGCTGTTAACT
Source organism: Sphingobacteriales bacterium (assembly GCA_023251235.1). Classification (GTDB taxonomy): domain Bacteria; phylum Bacteroidota; class Bacteroidia; order Chitinophagales; family Chitinophagaceae; genus VBAS01. The sequence goes on from JAHEZE010000017.1 coordinate 25,180, forward strand.
CCTTCAGTCCTTTTACATTCGCATCAACATCCTTTCTATTACCACTGAAGATTGTCAGCTTAGCCGGAGAAAGAAAATCCGGCACTACTTTTCTTAACTGGGTCACCGAGAATGAACAAAACGTAAGCCATTTTGAAATACAGCGAAGCGACAATGCCGTAAACTTTAAGACTATTGGTACAGTAGCTGCCCGTAATATCATACTAAGACAGCATTATAATTTTGAAGATCATGCCACCATTCAGGGCATTGCTTATTACCGCCTGAAAAGTGTTGACTATGATGGGAAAATCAGTTATTCAAATATAGTAGCAGTTACAGATAATGAATTTCAATCCTCATCTTTCTTTGTATTGAACCCGGTACGAAATGCTATTACGGTGTTTAATAAAACAGGGCAGGAGGGGCTTTATAATTACAGGCTCTTCAATGCTTCGGGTCAGTTAATAGTAAATGGAGAAATAAAAATGTCTGTAAACGGAGGTGCCATGTTACCTCTTCCAGCTCTCACGGCCGCAGGAGTATATACATTGGAATTAAGCAATGAGAAAATTTTGTTCAGGAAAAAACTCCTCGTAGAAAAATAGACGATTTTCGGCTTTGCGATAAATTCAACCTGGATTTATTTCCTGAAGTTGATACACCGTTCCCGATTTTTTGGAACGGTTTTTTATTTATGTCTTTCGGACAACACTTCAATTATATCATTGAGTTTATAATTTTTTGCCTGTAGCAAAACAAGATAATGGAATAGCAGATCGGCAGCTTCGCCTAAGAACTTTTCTTTGTTATCGTCTTTACTCTCTATCACAAGTTCCACTGCTTCCTCGCCAACCTTTTGAGCAATTTTGTTTATTCCTTTTGCAAATAGTGATGAAGTATAAGATGATTCAGAGAAATTGTTTTTCCTATCTGCGATAATTTCTTCCAGCCTTTCAAGGGAGAAAGAAGAATTGTTTTCGTTGAAACAGGTATCGGCTCCAGTATGACAAACAGGCCCAGTGGGAGTTGCTTTAATCAATAATGTGTCGTTATCACAGTCAATTAATATTTCATCTACTAATAAAAAATTATTACTGGTTTCTCCTTTTGTCCAGAGGCGTTGTTTGCTTCTGCTGAAGAAAGTTACTTGCTTTTCAGTTTGAGTTTTTATTAATGCTTCTTCATTCATATAGCCAAGCATTAAAACTTTGCCGGTTGAAGCATCCTGTATGATAACGGGTATAAGCCCATCTGCATATTTTGAAAAATCAGGTTTCATATTCTTACGGTAATATTTTTATTGATTAAATAATTTTTTAAATCCGGGATCGAAATTTCTTTAAAATGAAAAATACTGGCTGCAAGGGCTGCATCAGCTAATCCTTTTTCAAATACGTCAACAAAATGATCCATTGTTCCGCCACCGCCGGAAGCAATGACAGGAACCGGTAGTTCTTCCGATAATTGTTTTGTTATATCCAACGCAAATCCCTGTTTAGTACCATCATGATTCATGGAGGTCAGTAAAATTTCTCCGGTGCCAAGATCAACAGCTTGTTTGGCCCAATCAATGCACCTTGTTTCTGTTTTGGTTCTTCCTCCATTCAGGTAAACATACCACTCTCCATCTTCTTCTTTTTTTGTGTCAATTGCCAGTACTATACATTGGCTGCCGAATTCTTTTGCAAGATTTTTTATCAGGCTTGGATTTTTAAAAGCAGCAGTATTTACTGATATTTTATCTGCACCATTTTGTAGAAGTGCATTTACATCTTCAATACTGCTGATGCCACCACCCACCGTAAAAGGGATATTGATATTATGTGCTATGCGGTTCGCCAGTTCAGCTAATGTTTTTCTTTTTTCAATAGTAGCGGTAATGTCAAGAAATACCAGTTCATCAGCTCCTTGTTGTGCATACAGGGCTCCCAGTTCAACCGGATCGCCTGCATCACGAAGGTTGATGAAGTTGGTTCCTTTTACGGTTCGTCCATCTTTAATATCCAAACACGGCATGATTCGTTTTGTTAACCCCCTCCGCCCCCTAAAGGGGGAACCAAGAGACCTAATCTTATCATTAGTTTCATTATTCATAATCTCATCAAATTTTAAAACACCAAGTCTCTCTTTAGAGAGATTTAGAAGGCTTTATTTTCTTGAACTTAATGCAACTTTTATTCCCAATGTAATCAATAATAGTGCTGTAATTTTATTTTGCCATTTTATAAATCCCTGTTTGTCGGCAAGCCAGTTTCCAAGTTTACCAAAGAGAATAGCAACAAAAATATTTACGAGAGTACCTGAAAAATTAAACCATAAACCAAGCAAAAGAATTTGCAATGCAGTGCTTCCATTTTCAGGATGAATAAACTGGGGAAGAAAGGCAAGGAAAAATAAAGCAACCTTCGGATTTAAAACATTAGTGAAAGCACCTTGCCAAAACAGGTTGGATAATGATTTCTTTTCAGTTTTTTCATTTATGCTGAATATATTCTGCTTGTTTAAAAATGATTTTATTCCGAGGTAAAGAAGATAAGCTGCTCCAAGGTATTTTATTACCCCGAAAGCGATAGCTGAATTAGCAATGATAGCAGATAATCCAATAACAGCTGCTGATAAATGAACAAGGCAGCCGGCAGTAATCCCAAGGGCAGACAGAATTCCTGATTTTATTCCTTGCGTGGTACTTCTTGTCGCCACATAGAGCATATCATTGCCCGGTGTGATATTGAGCACCAGGCTTGCCAAAGCAAAGACTAAAAAATCATTCAGGCTTATCATAAAAATTGTTTAAGCTCTTTCAAGGAAATTTTGTTTTCATAGATTGCTTTACCCACAATAGCGCCGCTGCATCCGATCGTTTTTAATTCTTCCAAATCATTTATAGAACTCACGCCACCGCTTGCAATAAATTGCAATTGGGGGAATTTCTGAATAATACTCTTGTATAATTCTGTTGATGGCCCTTCCAGTTTACCATCTTTACTTACATCAGTACAGAATATCTGTTTAATACCACGCTGCCAGTATTTTTCTATAAAATCATAAATCCAGATATCAGTGGTATCCTGCCAGCTGTGGATAGTGATCTTTTCATCTTTCACATCGGCGCCTAATAAGAATTTATCAGCGCCAAATTTTTTGATCCAGCTGATAAATTCTTTTTCATTATTTACAGCAATGCTCCCTACCGTTGTAAAATATGCACCGGAATCAAAAACAATTTGCACATCCTTCTCTGTTCTAATACCACCACCAAAATCAATTAAAAGGTTTGTTTTACCGGCAATATTCTCCAGCACTTTCCAGTTTTTTACCGCACCAGCTTTGGCGCCATCTAAATCTACAAGGTGCAATCTCACCAGACCAACATCTTCAAATTGCTTAGCAATCTCCAGAGGATTTTCATTATAAATTTTCTTTTGATCATAATCTCCTTCTGTCAGTCGAACGCATTTTCCATCAATGATATCTATGGCGGGTATTATGAATCCCCAACCCCCTGAAGGGGGCCTATAGGTTTCTTTCGTAGTTAAATTTTTCTTTTCATTCATATTTCCAGGAAATTTTTAAGTATGGTTTCCCCGGTTAAAGCTGATTTCTCCGGATGAAACTGAACTCCGTAAAAATTATTTTTTTGCAATGCGCTGCTGTAAGGCTGTATGTAATCAGTAGTTGCAATTGTATGTTCTCCCAAAGAAGCATAATAACTGTGCACAGAATAACAATAACTGTTTTCATCTACATTTTTAAATAGATTCGTTTTCAGATTGTAAATAGAATTCCATCCGATCTGTGGAACTTTAAATGACCTCACCCCCTGCCCCTCTCCTGAAGGAGAGGGGAGGAGCCTTTTCACTTCCTCATTAAATATTCCTAAACATACTGTATCATTTTCTTCGGAATAGTTACACATCAGCTGCATGCCAAGGCAAATGCCTAAGACAGGCTGGGTGAGAGAGCAGATAAGTTTATCCAGACTTCTTTCCTTTAAATAATTCATAGCAGTCCTTGCTTCTCCAACGCCCGGGAAGATTACTTTGTCAGCATTCCTGATTTCATTTTCATTATCAGTTACCAAAGCTGAATATCCTATTCGCTCAAGAGCATAAAGAACCGAGCGGATATTCCCTGCATTATATTTTATGATTGCAATCTTCATCAGATTATTCCTTTTGTGGTTGGCAATTGCATATTTTCCACATCTCTTTTCACTGCCATTTTTATTGATTTGGCCAGTGCTTTAAAAATAGATTCTATTTTATGGTGTTCATTTTCCCCATCGGCTTTTATATTCAGGTTACATCTTGCTGCATCGCTGAATGATTTAAAAAAATGATAAAACATTTCGGTCGGCATATCTCCAACTTTTTCTCTTTTAAATGCAGCATCCCAAACGAGCCAGCTTCTTCCACCAAAATCTATGGCTACCTGGGCAAGGCAATCATCCATAGGCAACGTAAAACCATATCTTTCTATTCCCAGTTTATCTCCTAAAGCTTTTGAGAATGCCTCACCTAATGCAATGGCGGTATCTTCAATAGTATGGTGTTCGTCAATCTGAAGATCACCAATTACAGTGATGGTCAAATCAATTCCGCTATGACGACTCATCTGATCAAGCATATGATTAAAGAAGTTCAACCCGGTTTCAATTTGTGATTTGCCTGTGCCATCTAAATTTATTTCAATACTGATTTTCGTTTCGTTAGTGTTTCTTTCATGTTTAATTAACCGGGATCCGATTTTTAAAAACTCATAAATCTTTTTCCATTCTGTTGTTTCCAAAGCAATGGATGATTGCAGGTTTTGTACTGAATCTGAAATCTGGTCAATTCCAAGATTCGGATCATTATTAAACCAGATAGCTTTGCAACCCAAATTTTTCGCAAGCTGGACATCCGTAATCCTGTCACCGATTACAAATGAATCAGCAATTGAATACTTATCATTATTTAAGTATCCGGTCAACATTCCAATGCCCGGCTTACGGGTAGCTTTATTTTCATTGGGGAAAGAACGGTCAATATAAATTGCAGAAAAAATTATTCCTTCATTCTTCAATTGTTTTAAAATAAAATCCTCGATTGCATTATATTTTTCTTCAGGATAGGAGTGAGTGCCAAGGCCATCCTGGTTAGATACCATCACTAATTCATAATTCATTTCTCTGGCAATCCGGGCCAACCATGTAAAAACACCCGGATAAAACTCCAACTTTTCAAAACTATCTATCTGATAAGTTGGGGGTGCCTCTTTAATCAACACTCCATCACGGTCAATAAATAAAATTCTTCGACCCCCTGCCCCCCTGAAGGGGGAACCTGTAATTGCAGTATTCATTTAATTCGCTTTATAATTTAGTAGTGCCTCAATTAATGTCTGGTTTTCCTTTTCGGTACCAATCGTTATTCTTAAGCAATCATCACATAAAATAACTTTTGAACGGTCACGAACAATGATTCCTTTTGATACAAGCAATTCATAAATATTTCTGGCGCCTCTCATTTTTACCAAAATAAAATTGGCATCTGAAGGAAAAATATTTTCAATGAACGGTAGATTCTGCAGTTCAGATTTTAATTTTTCCCTTTCATTTACAGTTATTGTAATGTGGTTATTTACCCATTCAATATTATTCAACGCATCGAGAACCAGCAGTTGAGTAGCCGAATTGATATTATAAGGATATTTCACCTTATTCATCAGATCAATGATTTTTTCTGACGCAAATGCCATTCCCAGTCTCAGTCCGGCAAGTCCCCATGCTTTACTCAGTGTTTGCATCACTATCAGGTTAGGATATTCAGTAAGCTCAGGTATAAATGATTTTTGTTTTGAATAATTAATGTAAGCTTCATCAATTACCACAATGCCGTCAAAATTGTTCAGGATTATTTCTACATCACTCCGGTTGATACTGTTCCCGGTGGGATTATTGGGCGAACAAATGAAAATTAATTTGGTGTATGAATCAATGGCTTCTTCAATCGCATCAAGATTAAGTTGGAAATCGGCCGTGAGATTAACTCTTTTTGTTTTTATATTATTCATTTCCGCACAAACCTCATACATACCATAAGTAGGGGGGAGGATGATCGCATTATCCCGACTGGGTTCACAAAATATCCTGTATAGTAAATCAATTGCTTCATCACTGCCATTGCCAAGAAAAATATTTTGAGATGCTACTCCTTTTATCAAGCTTAGCTTTTCCTTTACTTCCATTTGCGATGGATCGGGGTATCTGTTGAACCTCACCCCCAACCCCTCTCCTAAAGGAGAGGGGAGATTTACAGGTGAACCAAAAGAATTTTCATTTGCATCAAGAAAAATGGAAGCATTGCCGCTGAATTCATGTCTTGCAGATGAATATGCAGTCATGTTCTTAATATTTTCTCTTACCAATGAATTTAAATTAAACTCCATGTCCTTATTTTTTTAATCTTATATCCACAGCATTTTTATGCCCATCCAATCCTTCTGCTACTGCCATTTGCATTACTGTATTTCCAATATTTTGTAATCCCGCTTTAGTTAATTGCTGAAAGGTTATTTTTTTTACAAAGCTATCTACCGATACTCCACTGTACATAGCAGCATAACAATTAGTTGGTAAGGCATGATTAGTGCCGCTTGCATAGTCACCTGCACTTTCAGGTGAGTAATTGCCAATAAAAACCGAACCGGCAGAAATTACCTTTTCTGCAACCTCATTTGCATTTTCACAAGCCAGTATCAAATGCTCTGGTGCGTATTGGTTGGATAAGTCAATGGCTTCATTAATATTTTTTGTGATAAGTATTTTACTATTTTTTAATGCTGCTTCTGCAATTTCTTTTCTTGATAAACTTTTTAATTGCATTTCGATTTGCTTTTGTGTTTCCACTGCAAATTTTTCACTTGTTGTAATTAATATCACCTGTGAATCCGTTCCATGTTCAGCCTGTGACAAAAGATCAGCGGCTACAAATTCTGCGGATGCTGATTCATCAGCAATTACTAAAACTTCTGAAGGGCCGGCAGGCATATCAATAGCCACGCCTTGTTGTTGCACCAATTGTTTGGCACAGGTTACATACTGATTTCCCGGGCCAAATATTTTATTCACTTTAGGAATGCTTTCTGTTCCATAAGCCATGGCGCCGATGGCCTGTACACCACTGGCTTTAAAAATTTTTGTAATTCCAAAAAGTTGAGCTGTAAATAAAATTGCAGGATGTACCTCACCCCCGGACCCTCTGCTTGAGGAGAGGGGGGATGGTGGTGTACAAAGTATAATTTCTTTACAACCTGCAATTGTAGCGGGTATTGCCAACATCAGTACGGTAGAGAAAAGAGGAGCGGTGCCCCCCGGAATATATAATCCCACTTTTTCAATTGCTACCGATTTTCGCCAGCATTTTATGCCCGGCATTGTTTCAACAATTTTTATCTCTTCAACCTGGGATAAATGAAACTTTTCAATATTCAGTTTTGCCTGCTGAATAGCCTCTTTTAATTCCTGTGGTAAAAATTTTTCTGCTGCATCAATTTCCTTTTGTGAAACCAAAAATCTTTTCAGTTTTACTCCATCAAATTCTTTTGTATACTTTTTTACTGCTTTATCGCCTTTGGTTTTTACTTTCTCTAAAATCTTTCTCACGGACTTTTCTAAAGATGCGGTCTCCAGTACAGGTCGTTTTGTCAACTCATTCCACATGGCTTTATCCCGGTATGTATATATTCTAATCATATTTCTTCATTACTCCACCTTAGGAGATGGGGGTTACATTATCATTTTTTCAATTGGAATAATCAATATTCCCTGAGCCCCATTTTTCTTTAGCTGCTCTATTACATTCCAGAAATCAGATTCATTGATTACGGAGTGAACAGAGCTCCATCCTTTCTCCGCCAGTGGTAAAATAGTGGGGCTCTTCATTCCCGGTAATAAACCACAGATGTCATCAAGCTTCTCATTTGGGGCATTCAGTAAAACATATTTATTATTCTTTGCTTTTTTTACTGATCGTATTCTGAATAAAAGTTTGTCCAATAGTTCTTGTTTATCAGCCGGTAAATTTTTATTACTGATAAGAACTGCTTCCGATTTTAATACTGTTTGCAGTTCACTGAGTTCATTACTGAATAAAGTGCTGCCGGAACTCACCAGGTCACAGATGGCATCGGCAAGACCAATCCGCGGAGCAATTTCCACGGAGCCGCTGATTTCCTGGATAGTGGCCTGAATATTTTTTTCTTTTAAAAAAAGGGAAAGAATCAATGGATAACTGGTTGCAATTTTTTTTCCATTCAAATCTGAAATTGAATTGATACTGCTATTTCCCGGAGAAGCCAGGGATAGCCGGCATTTTCCAAACCCCAGTTTTTCTAATGATATCACATCTTTATTTTTTTCAGCCACTACATTTTCTCCTACAAAACCTATATCTGCCACAGCATCCTGTACATATTCAGGAATATCATCATCCCTCAGGAAAAAAATTTCAAGAGGAAAATTGCCAGCCTGCACCCGCAACTGGTTATTACCATTGCTTACTTCAATGCCGCATTCTTTCAAAAGAGACATTGATCCTTCATAGAGTCTTCCTTTTTTTTGTACTGCGATTTTCAAATTCTCATTCATATTTTTTTTCTTTATAAGTTTTTGCATTAACACACCACATATGGTGAACTGTAAATAATAAAAAAGGGCTTACTAAGTGTAAGCCCTTAAATTATGTTGTTACATAATATCCTCACGGCCTACCCTTATGAGGTAAGATATGGTGATGATGATTATGTATCTGATTAATCATGATTCAGTAAAAATAGTGAAATATTTGTTTAGGCCCTGAATTTTTTTGCTTCAACTGATACCATAGGGCAGCCATATTTGCGGGATGTGGCGCATGAACTAATTGTTATTACAAATACTAATAATGTAAAACCGGCTAAAATTTTATTTTTCATTGTTTAAGGGATTTTTGATATAACGGGATTAACGCTTTTTTATTTCATAAAAGTAGGCAGATTTTATCGAAAACATCCCATTTCTTAAGCCATAATCTCGTACCTTTACCAGCTTTAAAAGCCCAATATTTAAATAATGCTTCAACTTACAAAGCCCCTGGCTTTTATTGACTTAGAAACAACCGGTATCAACCTGGGTACCGACCGTATCGTTGAAATTGCGATTGTAAAAATTCTTACAGATGGTAACCGAAGTGTAAAACGAAAACTGGTGAATCCCCAAATGCCAATTCCCAAACAGGCAAGCGATATTCACGGTATTACTGATGAAATGATAAAAGATGCCCCCGCTTTTAAACAAATCGCACATGAGTTGAAACAAATGCTCGATGGCTGTGATATTGCAGGGTACAACAGCAACCGGTTTGACATTCCTATATTAATGGAAGAATTTCTTCGTGCTGAAGTGGAATTTGAAATGAAAGGAAGAAAGATGCTGGATGTACAACAAATCTTTCATAAAATGGAACAAAGGACATTGGGGGCCGCATATAAATTCTATTGCAGCAAAATTCTGGACGGTGCTCATGGCGCCGAAGTGGATGCAACGGCTACATATGAAATTTTCGAAGCGCAATTAGAACGATACCCGGAGTTGGGAACTACAATAGATTCCGTTTTAAAAACCATTGGTGAAGATGTGATCGTAGATTTTGCCCGCCGGTTTATTATGGATAATGGAGTAGAGGTATTCAACTTTGGAAAATTCAAAGGGCGGTCCGTAGCAGAAGTGCTTAAAACAGAACCTCAATATTATGACTGGATGATGAAAGGCGATTTTCCTCAACACACCAAACAAAAACTTACAGAAATAAGAACAAGGAGCCTGCTTAAAAAGAGTTAAAAAGCGACAACTTATTTTCAGTGGATTAATTATCCAAATATTGTAAATTCGTTTTCCCCTTATTTTATCATTTGGAAAAACTTGTAATTATACCAACTTATAATGAGAAGGAGAATATTACCAATATTCTTGCTGCAATATTCGACTTGCAACAGAATTTTCATGTGTTGGTAATTGATGATGGATCTCCTGATGGCACGGCACAAATTGTAAAAGACCTGCAATCAAAATATCCCGGGCAATTATTCTTACAAGAAAGAACCGGCAAACTTGGTTTAGGTACAGCCTACATTCATGGTTTCAAATGGGCATTGTCGAAGGGATATAATTTCATTTTTGAAATTGATGCGGACTTTTCTCATAACCCCAGTGATCTTCCCCGGCTGTATGATGCCTGTAAAAAAGAAGGTGCTGATGTTGCAGTTGGTTCCCGATATGTAAACGAAGGTGGTGTGATTAATTGGCCATGGGATCGTATCGCTTTATCAAAAGGCGCCTCTGTTTATACAAGAATGATTACCTGGATGCCGGTAAAAGATCCTACTGCCGGTTTTGTATGTTACAAAAAAGAAGTACTGGAGGCGATTAACCTGGATGCTATCAGTTTTGTTGGCTACGCTTTCCAGATAGAAATGAAATTTGCTGCATGGAAACTGGGATTTAAAATAATAGAAGTACCGATTATTTTCCAGGACAGAACTCACGGCACATCAAAAATGAACAAAGGAATTGTAAAAGAAGGAATACTCGGCGTATTGAAACTCCGTTGGGATAGTTTTTTTAAAAGCTACCGCAAAAAACTCAGGAATAACAATAATGAGTTTACGGCTATGTCTGCTGTTAAGTAGTTATTTTAATTACATTTTTAACGATCATCATATTATTTTGGACTGAATTGGCAGCATTACTTATCAGTTATCAAAAAAATACCGGATATATAATTCCCATTACTCGTTTATTATTATCTTAGAAGGATGTGTAAAAAATTCCTGCCTGGATTATTGATTTTTTGGATGCAAAGTTTACATGCTCAACAAAACTTTTCTGATTCTGTTCCGGGTTCTCTTGCTGAAGAAACGAAGTTTGCAAAAAATATTTATTCCTTACAAAAAGGTAACCAGGCTGCTATTTTCAATGGCACTATACACATTTCATATTCATCAGAAATAGAAGGTATCGCTTATTTCTTTTCAGTTGACTGGCAAAAGGGAAATGTACTTTACGGGGATATTTATTATGAAAATATCCTGATGAAATATGACATGGTAAAAGACCAGCTTATTGTTAAGGCAAAAGAATCAGAAGGACAGCCAATAACTTTGTTTAGTCCCCGGGTAAAGCAATTTTCTTTTTTGGATTCAAAATTTATACGGGTAGATAACGCCACTGCCGGATCTTTTTTACAGGCAGGATTTTACCGGCAATTAACCCATGGTAAAGTAACCGCACTGGCAAGGGCAACTAAAACTATTTCCGAAAAGATAACAGATAACAAGGTTGCCCGGAAATTCGAAGAAAAAATAAAATATTATACTTTAAAAGACAGTCGATATTCTTTAATAGAAAATAAAAACAATCTTTTAAGCATTCTGAAAGAACGCAAAAAAGAACTGCAGGGGTTCATAAAGGAAAATAAATTGAATTTCAGGAAGGATATGGAGAATGCGATTGTCTCTGTTGTTGAATTTTATAATCATTTGAAAGGCTGAATTTTTATGCAACATTTCAGGTTTTATTTTTTACCGTTTTTTTTTATTTTTTTTAATAATAATATTTATTCACAGGCGGCTAATTACAAAATTGATGATACTTTCAGCAAGGTCACTTTAATTGAGTTTTTTAATAGGGTAGAAAAAAAAGTTCCCTATAAGTTTTATTATAATAAGGCACAGTTAGATTCATTTATTCTGCAGCTGGATGTAAAAGGGCTTACCTTATCCGGTGTTTTAAAGGAGGCATTTAAGGGTACAGATATCCTGTTTACAATAGACGACATTAATAGAATCGTATACATTACCAGAAAACTTCAGTTAATAACCGAATTACCAAAAAATATATTCAGGCATATTGATTATTCAGGCGCTAAGAACAATGTGCTTAACGATTCTATTGCTGATTTTGATATTGCATCCGGGAAAGTTACTAAAGCAACAACCCGAAAGCTTATTGAGATTGGGAAAAAAACAAATCGAACAGGTGGTAATATTATCTTAACAGGGTACATACGGAATGCAACAACCGGGGAACCATTAGTAAGTGCATCTGTATTTACTGATAGTGTGCATATAACTACTACAGACCTTTATGGCCATTATTCCCTGACTATCCCTGCAGGTAACAGGATATTAAATGTGCAAAATATCGGGATGAAAGATGGGAAGTTTCAGCTTGCAGTTTATTCAAATGGAAACCTGGATGTAAATATGGAAGAGCAGATCAGGGTATTGAAGGAAGTAGTACTATCCAGCAGTAAGTCATCAAATATCAGGAATGTTCAGATGGGGTTAGAAAGGCTTACAATTGCGAATATTAAAAACGTTCCCACTGTTTTTGGAGAAGCAGATGTGCTGAGGGTTGTAACAAGTTTGCCGGGTGTAAAGACAGTGGGTGAAGCAAGTACCGGATTTAATGTAAGAGGTGGATCGGCCGATCAGAATCTTATACTTTTTAATGATGCAACAATTTATAACCCTTCTCATTTCTTTGGTATGTTTTCCGCATTTAATCCTGATGTAATTAAGGATATTGAACTGTATAAAAGCAGTATCCCCGCAAATTATGGCGGAAGATTATCATCAGTGCTGGATATAAGCAGCCGTGAAGGCAATAAGAAAAATATAACAGGCACAGCAGGAATTGGCCTGGTCACCAGCAGACTTCAAATGGAAGGGCCAATTGCAAAAGATAAAACTTCTTTTATGCTGGGTGCCCGTACAACATATGCAAACTGGTTGATGAATTTGTTACCCGATGAATTTAAAAACAGCAAAGCGTCATTTCAGGATATTGACTTTTCCATCAGCCACCAGATTGACAGCAGCAATAATCTTTATTTCTCTTCTTATTTCAGTAATGACAGGTTTTCATTGGGCAATGATACGACCTATGGATACAGTAACCGAAATGTAAACATAAAATGGAAGCATAATTTCAGTAATAAGTTCAGGGGTGTTTTTGTAACAGGGTACGACCAGTATTTATATAATGTGTCCAGTGATAAAAATAAAATAAATGCATTTAAACTCGGGTTTGATATCAACCAGGTTAATCTGAAAGCAAGCTTTGATTATTATGTAAATTCAAATCATGCTTTTGATTTTGGGATAAGCACTATCCGGTATAAACTGCATCCCGGCTTTTTTAATCCATCAGGAACACAGTCAGTGGTACAGGCAGAAGAAGTGGAAGCCGAACAGGCACTGGAAAGCGGCATTTATTTTACACATCGTTTTACACCCAATCCTAAATTGTCCATCAGTACTGGCTTACGTTATTCATTATTTGATTATCTCGGCCCTCATGAAATAAGTAAATACGTTCCCGGCCAGCCTGTCACTGAAGCTAACCGGATAGGAACGGACATATATGGTAAAGGAAAATTTATTCAAACTTATCACGGACCGGAAGTAAGGTTTTCAGTGCGGTATTTTTTATCACCTACGCTTTCTGTAAAAGCAGCTTTTAATTCATTGCGGCAGTATATCCACTTATTATCCAATACTGCAATAATCGCTCCTACGGATATCTGGAAACTAAGTGATCCGAATATTAAACCTCAGCAGGGCGGGCAGGTTTCATTTGGTATTTATAAAAATTTAAAATCAAATACAATAGAAACATCTGTAGAAATATATTATAAAAAGATACGTGACTATCTTGATTATAAACCGGGGGCCTCGCTTTTCTTGAATCATAATATAGAGACAGATGTTATTAATACAAAGGGAAAAGGATACGGCCTGGAAGTGCTGATAAAAAAGCCCGGTGGCAAACTGAATGGCTGGATCAGTTATACTTATTCCCGGATATTGTTAAAGGCTTATGATGCAACGCAGGGTATAAGTGTGAATAATGGCAAATATTACCCGGCTAATTATGACAAACCCAATGATGTAACAATGACTGGAAATTTCAAGTTGAATCACCGCTTCAGTGTTTCGTTGAATTGTACATACAGTACCGGAAGGCCTATAACACTTCCGGTAGGACGTTATTATTATGCCGGATCTCAACGGGTTTTATATTCTGACAGAAATGCCTATCGTATTCCGGATTATTTCCGTACTGACTTTGCTATGAACATTGAAGGAAATCATAAAGTAACCCAGAAAACACATAATTCATGGACCGTCGGTGTTTATAATCTAACGGGAAGAAAAAATCCGTATTCGGTATATTTCGTTTCTGAAAATGGCCTGGTAAACGGGTATAAATTATCCATTTTCGGCAGCGTTATTCCATTTGTAAATTTTAATATTCATTTTTAAATGAAAAAGCTTTTTTACATTTTATTAATACTGTTTGGTTTTTTTACCGGATGCAGGCAACGGTACGACCCGCCTCTAAACTCTTTACCCAATTCATTTCTTGTAGTAGAAGGAGTATTGAATGCAGCGCAGGATTCTACGACTGTACATTTAACCAGAACTTTTAAGCTGGAGCAAACTGCAACAATCAGGACAGAGAATAATGCACAGCTTACGGTGGAAGGAAAGGACAATACAATTTCTTCCCTTACTGAAACAGGAAATGGCAATTATGTATCCGGTAATCTTCATCTTAATCCCAATAATGAATACCGGTTAAGAATCAAAACAACTGATGGGAAAGAATACTTATCTGATTATGTGAAAGTTAAATTAACTCCTCCTATTGATAGCATCGGTTGGGACAGAAGTAATGAGGGGTTACAGATTTATGTAAATACAAAAGATCCTTTGAATGCAACCCGTTATTACCGGTGGGAATATGAAGAAACCTGGGAAATCCACTCTTCATATTTTTCCTATTTTGTTTATGAAAACGGGATTGTACGGCCGAGGCAGCTTCCGGCCGAAAATGTTTATACTTGTTGGAAGTATAACAATTCTTCAGATATTATTCTGGCAAATTCTAATCGTTTGCAGGACGATATTATTTATAAGGGTCCGATCACTTTAATTTCTCCCGGCGATGAAAGATTAGGGGAGCGGTATAGCATACTTGTCAGGGAATATTCATTGGAGCGGGAAGCTTATGATTTTTTTGAGTTGATAAAAAAGAATACTCAGGATATTGGCTCACTTTTTAGTCCACAGCCTTCTGAAATAAGAGGAAATATACATTGTATCAATAATCCCGCTGAGTTTGTGATAGGATATGTTTCGGTATCCTCAATTCAAAAGAAAAGAATATTTATTTCTTCCGCTGAAGTTCCTCAGTGGGGTTTTTCATTTTTACAAGGTTGCCCTTCAGTAAAAGTGGCTCTTAACCCCGATAGCGTCAAACTTTACTTCAATAATTTCAATCTGGTTCCTTATGATATTGATCCACCTTTATTTCCCACTTCTTATAAAACTTCGACTCCCGATTGCCTGGATTGTAGAGTAAGAGGCGGAAAATTATTAAAACCATCTTATTGGTAATATCAATTAAGAAGTAACATTTATGAACAAACATTTTTTTTTGATGATAAAATACTCCGGCATAATAATTTTTCAATTTTTATGCTGTCATGTTTTTTCACAACAGGCAATAAATGCATCAGTGGTTGAAAAGCTAAAGTCTTACAGCAGTAAAGCGGTTCAGGAAAAATTATTTCTTCATACAGACAAAGAATTTTATGTGGCAGGGGAGATATTGTGGTTTAAGATCTATTATACAGACGGCACATTCCATCAGCATATAGATTTGAGTAAGGTAGCATATACAGAAATTTTAAATGAAATGAATGAAGTGGTTTTGCAGGAAAAAATTTCTCTTCAGCCCGGCAAGGGCAGGGGATCATTCTATTTACCCATTTCTTTAACTACCGGAAATTATACCTTAAGAGCCTATACCCGCTGGATGAAAAATTTTGATGAAGGATATTTTTTCGAAAAGAAAATTACTATTGTAAATACTTTAAAAAATTCTGAACCTTCTGCAGTTAAAGATACCCTTCAGGCATCCGTTGATTTTTTTCCGGAAGGAGGCAACCTGGTAGCGGGTATTCAAAGCAGGGTTGGTTTTAAAGTAACAGGCAGCAGGGGAAGCATTGATAATTTTCATGGATATATTACTGATAAAAATGGGGATACAATAACTTCATTTGCCCCGTTAAAATTTGGAATCGGCAATTTTGATTTTACACCCGTTGCCGGTAACAATTATAAAGCAACTGTATTATTGGCTGATAGCACGGTTATTAAAAAATCGTTACCGGAAATTTTCAACTATGGTTATACAATGCGGGTAGTGGAAAATAACACAGGCCAGGTGGCAATAACGGTAAAAAGAAAGAGAATGCCTGCAGAACAGGATGCAGAACAAATATTACTGGTGACACATACCAGGCAAATACCGGGTGTTGCAGAAAAAAAATTATTGAGTAGTGGTGACAGCGCTGTGTTCTTAATTGATAAAAACAGAATTGCTAAAGGGATAACACAATTCACCATCTTTAACGGGAATGATAAGCCGGTATGTGAAAGATTATTTTTTAGTAAACCATCGCCGCGGGTTTCTTTACAGGTAAAAAGTGACCGGGATCTATACGGGAACCGGGAACCAATCAGCCTTTCCTTAAATGCCCAATATAATTCAGGCAATACTATTCCTCTAAATTTATCGGCTTCAGTTTTTTATATTGATACACTTCAGCAGCCTGATCAATCATCTATTTACAGTTATATGTGGCTTACAGCTGACCTGCCGGGGAACATTGAGTCACCCGGATATTATTTTTCAGATGACCCGGATGTAAGGGTAGCTACGGATAACCTGATGCTGACACATGGCTGGCGCAGATTTAAATGGGATGATATACTGAAAAGCCAGGATGGGTTTGTAAAATATTTACCTGAAATAAATGGTCAGTTAGTGGAAGGCAGGGTAAAAGATATAAGAGATGGAAAGCCTGCACAGGATATAAACACTTATTTGTCTATAGCCGGACATCCTTTTAGTTTTTATACTTCGGAAAGTGATGAGCATGGTATTGTTTCCTATGAAGTAAAAAATTATTATGGCAACAGGCAGGTAATTGCACAGCCGGGCATTGATGCTGATTCTTTTTATAAAGTAGAAATTATAAATCCTTTTTTTGAAACAACAACCGGCAGAAAATATGCCCCTTACCTGTTACCAGAAAATGTTAAAGAGCAACTTTTGCAGAAAAGCATAGGTATGCAGGTACAGAATATTTATTCGGGTGATAGCTTACGGAATTTTATCAGCCCGGTTATAACCGATACCCTTCCTTTTTATGGGTTAGCCGAGCATAGCTATAAACTGGACGACTATAAACGGTTTATCACTATGGAAGAAGTGCTGAGGGAATATGTTGCTGAAATTGAAGTGGGAAAGCGGAACGGAAAACTGACTGTTAAGATTTTTAATCCTGAAACACATGATTTTTATAATGGCTTTTCTCTTGTTTTAGTAGACGGGGTTGCATTGACAGATGCCGGAAAAATATTTTCTTATGAT